>DATEUF010000069.1:0-8660 GCA_035283325.1 Pyrinomonadaceae bacterium
AACCAAGGGGCTGCTTTTCCCCACTTCGGTAGCGAATTGCAAGAACCGCGAAGGAGGGCGTAGCCCAAGCGCTAGAAGCAGCTGAACCCGCGAGGCAAGCCACCGCGGCACATCAGGCGGCACAGCCGTAACCACGAGCAAAGGGAAACCCCGCAAGCGACCATTTCGTGCTCATTTGCTATAACGTCTTCTATCCATGGAAGTTAGTTATAGCTTAGCCCGAGTGGTTTCTTGGGAGCTCTCCAGCTCGCCCTAAAACGGCGAGCCCATAAAAGTAAGAAACATTTTTTCCTCTGTAATAGAATCAACAACTTACAGGCATGTTTCTAATGAGTGCTGCTCCTACAGTGAACGCAGGACAACGCGTAGATCGCGAACATTCGTGCCAGTTGGGCCGGTGATGAGTTCGTCGCCCAGCGCCCGAAAGAAATTGAAAGAGTCGCTTCGCTCGAGAAAGCTCCCGGCATCCAATCCCTGCTGTCGGGCACGGCGAAGAGTCAACTCATCAGCAATTGCGCCCGCTGCCGTGCTGTTCCCGTCCAGCCCGTCTGTTCCTCCGCTTAATACCACTTGGTGGCTACTGTCCGCAGAACCATGCTCGTCTATGGCGATCGCGCACCTGAGCGCCGTTTCGAGATTGCGCCCGCCCACGCCGGTCCCTTTCACCGGGCAAGAAAACTCTCCTCCTGACAGCAGACTCAGTGGCCTGTCGCCGTATTTTTTCCCGAGGTCACGTGAACGCTCCAACAGCAGGTTGCAACCTTGCGCGATGGGTTGTTCGCAGATGTCGTCAGCAATCTCAACAGCGATTCCTAGAGTGTTGGCCTTCCTGGCGGCTGAATCGAGGGCTGTCCTGTTATCCAGGAGAACATAGAATGTGTCATCAACTGCGGTGGGCTTTGAGCTTTCATGCTGCAGGATTGTGCGGAGAATCGACGCGGGCAGGGACTTAGTCAAACCGTAGCGAGCAAGGATTTCCTGTGCGTCAGATTCGTTGGAAGGTGGCAATAAGGCAGGTCCTGAAGCCACACTCCGTTCGTCTCCCGCGTTGGTGTCGGAGACGATCAACACGATCTTCTCTGCCTGGGGTGCACGAGTTGCCAGGCCTCCACCCTTGATGGCAGAAAATGCGCGTCTGACGGCGTTGATTTCCCTGATGGGCGCGCCGCAGGAAATGAGCTGCCGGTTTGCCTCGCGCAGATCGTTGAGAGTGATTCCATCATCGCGAGGCCATTCAATCATTGCGGACCCGCCACCAGAAATCAGATAGATGACAAGACCACGATTAGCATTGGCATGGTCCAGCAACTCGAACGCTGCTCTTGCCGCACCCAGACTCTCCTCATTTGGGAGCGGGTGACCGCCGGAAAGTAATTGCCATCTTTTGGGATCTAGACCTGCTGCACTATTCAGTAATGCTCCGGTGATTAGTCCCCTTGTGATGCTGTCGCCAAGTGAGTCGTGCAGGCCAATCGCCATGGCGGCTGCCGCCTTACCGACGGCTATTACGTAGACTTGAGTCGTCGAAAGATCGAACCCCCGGTCAAATAGCCGCAAATAGTTTCCATCAAAGCGAATCGCGCGAATGATTGCCGCACGCGCATCGACGGAAGCCACCCCAGAGTCAAAGATCGCTCGAGCGTGCTGGCGCAATTCAGTTAGTTCCATCAGCTAATCCACCAAATGAGAGGCGCACGCCGAACTTGTATCAAATCGATTAGTGTGGAATGAACAAAGCTCTTTCTGACGAGAAAGTTTGTTTCACGTGTGCAAACAACTGTTTGCGAAGAATTTATTCGAGCGCCGTTCGCGTGTGCAAATTGCTACAAATCCCTGACATGCAAAAACTTGATCGCTTCCTGAACAGTTTGTCCACAGAGTTTTCCACAGTTGTGGTGGAAATGTTGCCAAAAGTGTGGAACTCCTAGATGAGTGGTTCCCAAATGTCCGACAGTTCGAGCGTGAAGCCAGGAAGTTCTCGGTCAGCAGAGACCTCCTGCAGATCTTTGAAGTGTGAAGTATGGTGAAGAGATCTCTCGTGCCGTAAGAGAAACGCTCATAACTTCTTCCTTTTTCCTAACGCTTTAATGAATTCGCTCAGGGCCTTCCGTCTCATCCCATTGCGCTACTAGCTCATAGGCCCGTCCCAGTACTGGACGTGGGCGTGAGCCATCAGCCTGGCCGATCAATCCCTCTCGTTCCATAATATCGAGTATCGCGGCTGCACGCCCGTAACCGATTCGCAGGCGTCGCTGCAAGACCGAAGTTGAAGCTCGCTTCATCTCCACGCAGATCCGCAGCGCTTCCTCAAATAGTTCATCATGTTCAGTATCTGATTCCTCCAGTCCCAGGGCCTCTTCTTCGGATTGCGTGATTGTCTCATCGTACGCAGGCAGGCCCTGGGCCTTGATGTGACTCACGATGCGGCCAATTTCTGTCTCTTCAATATAGGCGCCATGCACGCGAATCAGACGTGAGGTGCCGGGAGGCAGGAAAAGCATATCGCCACGACCGAGCAGTTGTTCGGCGCCATTGGCGTCGATGATGGTGCGAGAGTCAACTTTTGATGAAACGCAGAACGAAATGCGCGATGGAAAGTTTGCTTTGATCAGGCCCGTGATCACATCTACTGACGGGCGCTGCGTGGCCAGCACCAAGTGAATGCCGACAGCGCGGGCCATCTGGGCAAGCCTGGTCATAGACTCCTCAACTTCACGACCCGAGGTGATCATGAGATCGGCCAGCTCATCAATAATGATTACTATGTAGGGCAGCGGTTTGTGTGGGTCGCCACCCTCATCATAGTCCTTCACGAGATTGCGCCGCATGATCTCCGTGTTGTAACCATCTATATTGCGAACACCCCAACCGGCGAGTTCGCGATAGCGACGTTCCATCTCGGCCACCGCCCACTTTAACGAGCGAGCCGCAAGTTTGGGATCAGTGATGATTGGAGTTGCCAGATGCGGAATGTGTTCGTAGAGGCCCAGTTCCAGTCGTTTGGGATCGATTAGAATGAACTTAACTTCGTCCGGCCGGGCCCGGTACAGGATCGACACGATGAGCGCATTAACGCCGACAGACTTCCCGGCGCCTGTTGTTCCGGCAATCAAGAGGTGCGGCATCTTGGCAAGATCCGCTACATAGTTCAGCCCATCTATGGTCTTGCCCAATGCGATGGTCAATTTCGATGGCGACTCACGAAAGGCCCTGGATTCAATCACCTCCCGCAAGAATATTGTCTCGCGGTGCGGATTGGGCACCTCAATACCCACGTGCGGTTTCCCAGGCATCCGGTCGATGCGAATTGATTCAGCTTTCAGAGCGAGACATAGATCGTCTACCAGCGAAACAACGCGCGAATACTTAACGCCGGGATCAGGCTTGAATTCGTAAGTGGTCACCACCGGACCTGGACATATGTGTTTGATTTGACCGGTGACGTTAAACTCTTTGCATTTTTCCGCCAGACGCTTACCCAAACTGAGCAGTTCGGCATCTGCCTGCTCACTATGTGGTGGGGCTTCGTTCAAGAATTCCAGGGGCGGCAGGGCATAGTCGTAATAGTTAAGACGGGCGCGGTCCGCGTCAAACGGCAGCTTTCCGGCTGCCGGCGCTTCCGCTTTGGTGCGCAGAACTGATGCGCCTTTGAGCATTTGCTCGAGTTGCCCATCATCTTCCAGAACGCCAATGCTTCCGGTGGGAAATATCGATCGTCTGCCGGATCGACTTTCCACAATCGTGGCTCCGGGAATACCTGCGGCTGCGGAGGCTGCGGCCCGGGCTGGCTGCGTGCCGGTAGCGAGCAATCCCGGCTGAGACAAGGCCGCACTCCCCGATGAGCCTGCGTTGGCTGCGGCAGCCACCTCAGTCTCCTTCATGAATTCGGCCACCCGTTCGGCTGGACTCAAATCACGAGTCTGTCTTATCGCTTGACGCGCAGCCTCTCGTTCTGCTTTGCGAGCCAGCCGGCTTTCTTGATACAGCCGGATCTGTTCGCGGCGCGCAGCAAACCATGATTTGAATCTCAATGGCAGTGGGCGCAAGAAAGCAAACCGATTGCCTACTGCACCAGCGATTGTTTGATACAGGGCGGTAAAAGTGAAGTTCGTCGCTAGTAACAGGCCGGTAGCAGCGAAGGCCACCAATAAGATGGTAGCCCCTACTTTGTTCAGACCACTCGCGAGGGTGCGTGCAGTCAGTGTGCCGACAAGTCCGCCGGGCTGTACGCTCAGATCGAAAACGGGAGGCAGGTTGGAAATTGAAAGCAAGGCTGAGGTGGCAACCACCAGGATGACGAGGCCGAGCAGCCGTGACAAGGGCGCATGAATACTGCGGGTACGAAATCGCCGCCATGCCGCCGCGAGCAGAAGGGGAGGCAAGAGGTAGGAGGCAAGTCCGACCGCCTGAAAGAGTGCAGCGGCGACGTTGGCACCAATCGAGCCGGCCCAGTTTTGTGTTCTCAGTGCTCCGGCTGAGTTCCACGAAGGATCGTTCGGATAAAACGCAGCAGAGACCAGACACAAAACAAGCAATAACGAAAGCGCGAGAAAGAGAATAGCGATGATCTCATTCCGCCGGCTATTTCGTGGGGTAATTATTCGAGGCTTTTCTTCGATCTGTGTTGTTGCCATAATTTCTTGGCGAATCGTCGCGCCAGCGCCGCAGATTAACGAGTTTTTTCACAACCCCTTATGCCGCCTTTTTCGACAGCAGATAGGCTTTAATGAAATCGTCAATATCTCCGGCCAGAACCGCATCAACGTTGCCCCGTTCCAGTTTTGTGCGGGTATCTTTCACGAGCCGATAAGGAGCCAGCACATAGCTGCGGATCTGCGAGCCAAAGGAGATCTCCTGTTTGTTGGCTTCCAATTCCGCTGTTTCAGCGCGGCGCTTCTCAAGTTCGAGTTCATAGAGACGCGAACGCAGAACCTGCATGGCGACTGCCCGGTTCTGATGTTGCGACCTTTGATTCTGGCACGAAACTACGATGCCGGTCGGGAGGTGAGTAATGCGTACCGCAGAATCGGTGGTGTTGATGTGTTGTCCCCCTGCGCCGGTTGAACGATAAGTATCCACGCGCAGGTCCTTGTCATTGATCTCTACTTCGATGTTTTCGTCGATCTCCGGGTAGACGAATAGCGATGCAAACGAAGTGTGACGGCGGGCCGCCTGATCAAAGGGTGAAATACGTACCAGCCTGTGGACGCCAGCTTCCGCTGAAAGCAGACCGTACGCATATTCGCCTTCCACTCTGAAGGTCACGCTCTTCAGACCCGCTTCTTCACCGGGTTGGTAATCGAGTACTTCTGTCCTGAAGCCCCGCTGCTCCGCCCACTTCAAATACATTCGCAGCAGCATCTCGGCCCAGTCTTGCGATTCGGTGCCGCCGGCCCCTGGATGAATAGTGCAGATGGCAGGCAACCGATCGTTCTCTCCAGCCAGCAGCATCTCCGTCTCGGCAATACTGATGTCGTGTTCCAAGCGCTCGAGCAGCTGACGCGCCTCTTTCAACGACTCGTCGTCCTCCTCGGCAAACTCCAAAAGTACGCTGGCATCAGCTATATGAGTTTCGAAAGACTGCTGACGCTCCAGCTTCTCTTCGAGACGTGTCCGCTGCTGCAAAACCTTCTGCGCCTCCTCCTGGTTGCTCCAGAAATCAGGCGAGGCCGCCTGCTCTTCGATACGTTTCAGTTCTTCCCGACCGGCGGGAACATCAAAGAAACCTCCCGAGCTGCTTCACCCGTGAAGCAAGGTCCTCATGGGAAGTTCGCAAATCCTGAAGTGATAAAGTTTCGATCATTCTTACTCCTGATAAAGCGCAGCTATAGTGTAGCGCGCAAAGTCGAAGGTCTCTTAACGAAAGTTGCTAACAAGACTAACATTGTAATTACAAGGGTTGTTCTGGCAAAAATGTCGCCATGCACTGCATAAAAGCTCTTGTTTTCGTTATCGCTCTTGATCGTCCAGGTCCGTACCGCGGGTTGGAAGGCAGCGGTCATATCTCTGATCTCACCTGCCGGGCTGATATATGCCGTGATGCCAGTATTAGTTACCCTTAGAATCGGCCTTGTATTCTCCACCGCGCGAAACACCGCGTTTGCCAGATGTTGTCGCATGACGGCAGTCCGACCCAGGTAGCCATCATTCGAGATATTAATCAGCAGGCTCGCTCCTTCGTTTGTGAATCTCCTCGCGATAAAAGGATATGCTGATTCAATACAGATGAATACTCCAGCGCGATCGAAACCCATAGGCAGCAGCGAATAGTTGCGGCCTGGCGTGAAATCGCCAACGATGGCGGTTATCAAACTTGCTCCCGGCAACCAGCGCGGCAGCGGTACGTATTCGCCAAAAGGCAGCAGCCGAATCTTATCATACTGTCCAAGGAGGTTGCCCTGCTCATTTAGAAGCAACGCGGAATTATATAGGCCCGCATTCGGTGCCGGCTCTTGTGAATTAAAGAGCAGTAAGATCTTGTTTTCGCGCGCGAAGCTGCTGACAAGTTGACGGAAATCCGCATCAACGCCATAGGCAAAGTTCATTGGAGACTCAGGCCAGATAACGAGCCGCGGAACACCGTCATTTGGCAGAAGCGCCAGCGCGCTCTCACTCATTACTACATGGCGCTTAGTCAGCTCCTGCAACTGTTCGCTTGACTTAGACAGGTCCATCGGCACATTGGGCTGCAGGGCTATCACGTGCAGCGTCGTTGTTTGGCCCAACTTTGGTTCCGTTGAGGAGGTGACGTAAGAAAAGAGACTGATAGTGGCCACTGCTGACAGCACGGCGGCACTGACGGCAATCGCAGGCAACGTCCGCTTTGCAATAGCGTAGGCGACCGCAGCGTTGACCGAAAGAACAAGAAAGCCGATGGCGTAAATACCTCCCCAACGCGCCGCCTGGATCAACCACGGTTCAAAAGCCTGAGAATAACCGATGGCGTTCCACAATTGACCGCTAATCTCCAGACGAACCCATTCCAGTGTGGTCCATATAAAGGGCGCTGCAAACAAGGCCCTGTGGCCCCAATTGCGAATAGCGCGGGCCAATGTCCAGGCGAACATGCCCGGAAAGAGACCCAGTATCAGAGCCCCAGGAATGAGTAACAGATATGCGAGCCAGCTCGGAATCCCGCCATAGTGAATCATTGAGAACGTCAACCAGTGGCATGAGCCGTAGAAAAAAGTCGCGCCCATTAACGAGCCCAAAAACAGTGCCCGCCATGGATGCGGCTTGTTCGCAATCACCAACAGCAGGGGGACCAAAGCGACCCAGGCGAGAGGCCAAAGCTCAAAATCCGGAAATGATATGACCAGCAAGAGTGAAGAGGCGAGGGCCAATGCAGGTTCCAAAAACGTGGGCGTGGCAGCCGCTCGCGCATGTTCGCCCACCGTCAAGGGCGGCGCCTTGCTCGCCTTCTCAGCCGTAGAGATTGCATCCTCCATTTGCGTGAAGTTTAACAGAGGCGGATAGTCGGCTAAAGCCGCCATTTTTGCTGGGCGATTGGAGGATCATGACTCTCGTGAGGAAGGGTTGGAGATGCGAGTGAATGTTGGGCCGGCTCTGCCGCCAAGCTTGCGGTGAGCCATAGTGGGTCCCTGGCCGGCTACCTGGAAAAAATTTTTTCAGCTACCTTTTTGGTAGGGTAGCCACACCCATTCGGTCAACGAAACCAATCAAAAAGACACAAAACGTCACTGTCAAGGTGACAAATTTCGTCGCAAATTGAATTGCCGTCAGCGTAGGGGTGCTCGTTGGTAAAATGCTCGTGAGAAGCGAGTTTCCGCGAACACATACCCGGGAAGACTGACAAAATAGCCCCATAAAAAGAGGGAGAACCCAGCCATTTCTGACTGGGTTCACATTTCGGAGGGAGCACTGAAGGGTTGCTCGGCGGGAGGCTGGCGCAGCGGCAGGCGGCGCTCAGAGGGGTGATGGCGGCGGGGGCACGGTCAACTTTTCATTGGCTCTTCCGTGCGTGCCGGCTTCTCATTGAGCACTTCGTGTGCCAGAAAAGAGTTTTTCTGGAATTGGGAACTGATTGAATATCAGGTTGTGGCTAGTCGGCAGGTTCGACGAGAAGAAGATGGCGGCCAAAGCCAACCACGCGCACTTTCGACCTTGGCTCGATTACGGTTTCCTTTGGCGAAGATGCTCGCCAGAGTTCACCACTAATCAACACACTGCCTTCCGGAGCGATTCTCTGTTCTACGACCGCCGCTGCCCCCAGCAGGTTGAGTTTTCTTAATAAAGAGTTTTTGTGTTTCAGCGCCGCTAACAATAGCGTGAGAAGGCCAAAAAGACTGAGAAGGATAGCGACAGCAAGAAGGCGCATAGAAGATGGTCAGTTGTCAGTAGTCAGTACCCTAATTCCTGCCCAGCGTGACCTGGCGTTGCAGGGCAATCGCCTCCTGGTTATTCGGATCGATGGTGATTGCGCTGGTCGCATACTTGGTGGCCTCGCCCCGATCCCCACGTTCCAGGAATATCTTACCCAACAGGATGTGGGCATCGATGAGTTTCGGATCCCAAAAAATGGCGGTTTTTAGAGCAGCGATGGCCGCTTCCTGGTCTCCACGTCTCTGGTTGATTCGCCCGCTCAGGAGATAGGCCTCGGCGTTGGTGGGCTCGATCATCACTACCCGATGCAATGCCGG
>DATEUF010000070.1:0-19096 GCA_035283325.1 Pyrinomonadaceae bacterium
TGCTTCCAATGTCACGGTGAAATGCGCAAAGCGCAGTTTCAGCGTTCGACCCACCTGTTCCGCAACGAAGACCGAGAGAGCCGCATGACTTGCTCTCAATGTCATGAGCCACATGGTTCAATCGGCCCAAAGATGATGCGCGCCGGCAATCTCAACGAGGCCTGCTATATGTGCCATATGGAAAAACGTGGGCCTTTCCTCTGGGAACACTCACCATCACGCGAGAACTGCATGACGTGTCATAAACCTCATGGGTCAAACAACACTAACCTGTTAATCGCAAGAGCGCCGATGCTTTGCCAACAGTGTCACATCCAGGGCCGACACCAGGTCGTCCCAGGCCGTCCGAATTCAGGCTTCGTGATGAGTAGAGCATGTCTGAACTGCCATTCCCAAGTGCACGGCTCGAATCATCCTTCGGGCATTAACCTGCAACGATAGTCAGCCGCAAGAGGCGAATGTTATGCAAAAAAACAAATCATCAATGTCCAACTTGATTGGTCTTTTTGTACTTTTACTCTGTCCTCTATCCTGTTACGCACAAGATCAAAGCATTGCCGCAAACAAGCTGGACAAGAAGGAAGAAACGAGGAAGATCGACCCAGCAAAGAGAGAAAATGAGACGGAGAATCAGACAAAACCCTCGGCAACGCCTGAGCCAGCTGGGTCCGGACTCTTAAGCAATCTGAATTTGCTTATCGACATCGGCGCGCAAGCGCGTAGTGTCAGTGGCGAGAGACCATCCAAGTTTGAAGAGTTCAAGCGCGTTCGTGAAGGCTTCTTGTTTCGACGGTTCAGATTGGCGTCGAACCCGGTCAACTCCCCGAAATTCTTTCGGTTGATTGGAAGAGGTCCAACAGAAATTGATCAGCAATACCTGTTAGATGCTGGTGAATATGGCAGATATCGAACCAAAGTCGAATGGAATCAATTGCCGAAGCTTTTTTCACGCGGGAGCCGCACTCCTTATGTCAGCCAGGGCAACGGATTCCTCGCAGTGCCTGATTCAATCAAAGCGACGCTACAACCTTTACTGGATGCCAAATCGTCTACGCTAGCGTCGGTAGCGGCAAATATATTTCGCAACTCGCCACTAACCAATATTCGACAAACCCGCGAGACATTGAGCATAAACCAGACATTTCAGGTGACTCCGCATTGGAGCGTTCGGGCGAGATTTCTCGATTACAAACGCTACGGATCGAAACCTCTGGGGATCGGCGCCTATGAGCGCCTTGCCACTCCTAATGCTGAAATTGGTATCACTACTACAATCGGAGATGGTTTCCGCATTATCAATCTGGAATTACCCGAACAGATTGACAGTCGTTCAAACCAAATCACATTCGGAACGAGTTATGTGAGACAGCACTGGGGAGTTAACTTTGACTATACTTTTTCCCAATTCAGAAACCGCATTGAAGCGCTCGTCTTCGAGAATCCATTTCGATTGACCGACAAACAGGCAACATCAGGCGGGAACTTCAATCGACAGGAGTTTGCGCGTGGGATATTTGCCGAGGAGCCAAGTAACTATGGTCATAACTTCGTTGTCTCCGCCTTCGTTGATTTGCCGGGCCACTCGCGACTGGCCAGTGCTCTTGGCTGGAGCACGTGGAAGCAGAATGAGCCTTTTCTCCCTTTCACACTCAATACAGCAATAACAGCGAGTAACTTGCCGGCTGGTGTTACACCCACGTCGCTGTCGGCATTGCCGCGTCAGACTCTTGAAGGCGAGATCGATACTTTCACCCAGGACCACGTCTTCGCGTCGCGACCAGCAAAGAATTTCTCGTTTGATATTCACTATCGGTCCTATGACTACGATAACAAGACTCCTGACATCCTGTTTCCGGGATACGCAGCTTTCAGCGAATCATTCTGGCGCACAAGCATTGTAGGCACCTTCGGAACTGAGCTAATCGAAAATAGACCCGTCTCGTTTCATAGACAGAATTTTACTGCGGAAGCGACCTGGGACGTCGCAAAGTGGCTAGACTGGAAAGTCGAGTATCAGTGGGAAGGGTGGGACAGAGAGCACCGGCAGGTGGCGCATTCGAACGAGAATACGTTTGGCACTCAGCTCAGTTATAAGCCCACCAATAGATTTAACGGCAGACTAATCTATCGCTATTCCGATAGAACGCCGCGCGACTACGACCCTGGAGTGCTGGAGTCACAACAACTCCGAAAGTTCGACCAGGCCAAACGGATTCGCCACAATGCAAATCTGCAATGGCAATATTCACTCAACCCGAAGCTGGGACTTTCGGGCACCTTCTCCTACCTGCGTGACAATTACGATAAGAACTTCTTTGGCTTGGTAAGGTATCTACAGGGACAAGGGAGCGTTGATTTACTTTACATGCCAAATGAGACAACCACCTTCTACGCCAACTACTCACGTGAACGTTACAGCTCGCTGCTGCAGAGCATTACCAAGACCGGAGTGCCTTTTGATCTTAGAAACAGATGGAATCGGGAGGATCGCAACCTGAATGACAGCTTTGGCGTCGGCGTTACGACCTACGTAGCCAAAGGCAGATTGCTTATCGATGCGAATTATGCGCTTTCCCTTTCGAATGATCGGATTACGACAGCCAACTTGACCGCGATCTCGCCCACGGCGATCCTCAACGCTACTGCGTTTCCGTTTCCCGATGTGAAGAGCAACTATCATGAGCTGAACCTTGATACGAATTACCAATTGACCGATAACGTCGCACTCGGCTTTCGCTATATCTTTGAGCCATATAGATTGGATGATTTTCAGTGGAATGGACTGAATCCGTATCCTTTTGATCGGCTGCCTGCAGAGCAACAGTTCCCGACCACTCGTCCACTGCTGCTGGACTCGCGCTACTCGAGCCACAACGTGCATGTGTTCGGAGTTTACCTCCGCTTTTCGAAGGGAAAAAACACGCCGTAATCTGCGACTTCCCTTTGCACGCTTGCCGATCTAACACGAAAGAAAAGGTTAGGTGCTGAACCAGAAACGCTGCGTAGAAACAACGGCTACATTTTCATTTTCATCGGGGCCTTTTTCTTCGCTGGTTTATCACTACCCATGCTCGTCATCATGCCAAGTTGTTTCAGAAGAGCATTAGCGTGGGCCGCCACTTGCTTGGAATCCGGTTTTTCTGCATTCACGGCCGTCTCGAGCGCAGCGACATGGTCTTTCACCATCGCCCGGTCTTTATCCATCTTCTCCATCATCGTTTTCATCTTTGACTGCATGTCGGCGGTCATCATGCCCATGTGTTTTTGGTGGAGCGACTCTGCGGCGTCGAAATTGTGTCTCAACTCGGCTACTGCCGCGCGTGCGAATTCAACGTCTAGTGGGGTCGCTTTTAGTGCCTCATCACGTAGCGCTGTGGCAAACTCGCTCATGCTTCGCATGTAAGCCATCATCAGCTTGTGATGCGGCGATTGCATCATTTCGGACATCTCTGACGCTTGCTTATGCTGAGCGAATGTTTTACTTGATGTAACAACGATTGCGGCGGCGGCTATTAGTGCCAGAAGAACCGCATTTACTTTCTTCATATGCCCTCCTTAATAGACATGCGCTCTTTCAGTAGCATGTAGGCAAACCGATGGCCATAAGCGAAATCGGCGGCCTGTTGTTGTCTGGTTATCAGATTAATAAAGGGCGCAACCGCTATACCTCACGAGAATCTTCTTTTTCCGTGGTAGCCAGGTAAGGCGCTCCTTAACCGCTTAGGGCATTGCGCAATTCTTCGCATCGACCAGCGAAAGTCCCCAGCTTTTGTCATCCCCGATCTGCAAAGGCTGGGAAAATCTGGTCAATTCCGTGGGCATGGGCATTGCACCCTCTCAAGCGGATCCTTGTCTTTTTTTTGGTGAAAATTTCAGGATATGGGATGCTGAAGCGGCTTTCATCACTGGTTTTGGTACTTGTAGTTGCTGGCAGCGTACTGGCTGGCACGGTACGAGTACGCAGTGAACATGTCTGCAAAATGGCAGATATGGATAATATGCCGGGCATAGACACGATGCCATGCTGCAAGGAGCAGGCGGGAGCCGCTACCGCTGAAACCGACATGGGGATGTGCTGTGTCACAATTCCCAAGGCGCCCGGTTCGAGCGGAACAACGTTTAAGCTGCAGCCTCCTTCCTTCAGCGTCGCTGTTATTCATCCCGCAATCGTGCAGTCTGCCCTGATATTGCCGAAACCCTACGAGCGTCCGGCTACGGAAGTCTTCTTACCTAACCTCCAGGCTATTTATATCCGCAATCTTTCCCTTCTGATCTAACGCACAACCAGGCCGTCGTCTCTCTTTGTGGTCGAGTGTTCCTCAATGAAGAACTACTCGGGACAAGGTGCGCCGACGTGTAACCGCGCGTGAGTTGAGGTGCCGAATCTCGACGCTCGTCTCTTGTGTAGTTGTGTATTCACTCAAATCGGAAAGGAGAAAGTTCATGAAAACATTTGCAATCGTAATTGTTATCGGAGCTGTTGCCATCGTGGCTGCCGCGTGCAGTTCAGGCAGTGCAACTGATACAGGAAAGGTAATCAAGACCTCTGCGGTAGGTAACAACCTAACCGTAACGCTCTCGAATAAAGATGGCGTTCTTAGGAGCGGCGATAACGAGTTCTTTGTTTCGTTCAAAGACGCTTCGGGCAAAACCGTAGAAGTCGGCGCGGTTGGTTTGAACTTCTATATGCCTCCCATGGGGACCATGCCAGCAATGAACAACGCAGGGTCATTTACTGCTACCGGCACGCCCGGAGTCTACCAAGGGAAAGTGAAGCTTGAATCGGCTGGCGATTGGCAAGCGCAGCTTACTTATGAAGGAGCGGCTGGGAAAGGAAAGACTACGTTCGCTATAACCGCGCAGTGAGTACCAGTCGTGGTGTCGAAGCAAAGCTGTGCAGTTGCCTACAAGCAGAATTAAGGGAGGTCTTATGAAACACGAGAATCAATCAGGAACTGGCGGTTGGTTTGGCACGCGTCGGAGTGTGGTGCTCCTTCTGTTTCTCGCAATCGTCGGCTTCTTCCTTTTCACAGAACACCGGGCGCACCTATTCGGCATTCTTCCTTATTTTCTTTTGCTGGCGTGCCCGTTCATGCACTTCTTCATGCATGGCGGTCACGGCAAACATGGCAGCGGAAGTAGGGGACATCACTAAGCAATCCGGGGCAGCTAAAGGAGGTGAACGTCATGTCAGCATACGGACTCTGGTCATTGGTTCTAATCAATTCGGCGATCTTCATCATCTTCGCATTCAGCTTTGCGCGCCCACGTACGAGCCGTGACTGGCGTTCCTTTGGAGCATTTGCGGCGTTCATCGTGGCGCTGTTTACCGAGATGTATGGATTTCCGCTGACCATCTATTTGCTTTCCGGCTGGTTGGGAAATCGGTATCCAGTGCTGAATCCCTTCTCTCACGATGCGGGACATCTCTGGCACTCGCTGTTTGGAATGAAAGGTAATCCACATTTAGATCCGTTTCACATCCTTAGCAATTTACTAATCTTCGGTGGGTTCATCTTACTAGCCGCCGCATGGGAGAGGCTCTATCGAGCACAGCGCGAACACACGCTAGCGACCACGGGTGCCTACGCCTACGTGCGTCATCCACAATACGCCGCTTTCATCGTGATTATGTTCGGGTTCCTCCTCCAGTGGCCGACGCTGCTCACGCTCGTCATGTTTCCAGTTTTGGTTTGGATGTATGTGCGTCTCGCTCGAAGAGAAGAACGAGATGCGCTCAAAGAGTTTGGCGAGCAGTACGCTCGTTACGCTCAAATAACGCCTGCATTTATTCCGCATCTGCGGAGGATTACGCAGGTTAATCAATCTTAAGTGAAGGGAGGTTAATCATGAAACTCAATGTTAAAGCAATTGCGATCGCTCAAGCAGCAGTGGCCGGAATTCTGTTTGTGCTTTGCAGGCTGGTATTCACGTTGGCTCCCGATGCCACGCTTGCCGGTATGAAATACCTTTTCCACACCGACTGGTCCAGCGTAGCCATACCAGTTACCTGGGGTGGTTTCTTCCTAGGGTTGATTGTGTTGGTCGTTTTCGCTGCGTTGGTCGGCGCGGCATGGGCCTCAATCTACAACGGTCTTGCAATTGGATACAGCGCGACATTTAGGCGGGCCACACCAGCAAGGCCTGAGAGACTGGCCTATCAGAATCTTCATTTGGAATAGAGGGTGACCTGTCGTGAGGACGAAGCGGGCCATCAAACGAAAGCGACCCAAGCTACGCCGTAAGTAAAGGAGGTGTCTATGCGCAACATGGGAATTGATCTTTTGTCGTTGTGGTGGAGCATCGGCTGGGAGGCTATGGAACTCTGCGATATGGTCGAGCGCCTGCCTGATGTTTGTACGTGCCGTGACACTGGGGCGCATCTCGAAGGTCGCTGTCGCTGTTGCAATGGGCATAAGCCGATAGAAGAAGGTCCCGCGCGCGAAGAAAACTGCATCGCCACCATCGCCCGCCTGCGAACGGACCTGACAATACTCGCCAACGACTTTGAGTCTGCATCTGGTCCAGTCGAAGCGCTTGACCTGGTGAAAGGCGAGGTGGAGTTGCGTCGAGGGATCTTTCTCGCGGCAAATGATCTGCAACAAGTTTTAGATGCATTCAAGCGGATTACTGAATCTGTCGCTGGATTTCGCATGAACTACAGTGTCACTCAGATGCAGCGCATCAAGCGTCACTGCGTCGAGCTGCTAGAGGCTTGCCGACGAATTAACAGAGAACTGCTTGGAGAACAGAAAGATGAGGGAAGTAATCGCAATAGATCCGGTTTGCCACATGCCGCTTGATGACAGACACGTCAAGGAGTCTCTCGTTTACGAAGGGCGAGAATACTACTTCTGCTCAGTGGGATGTCGGGCTGAATTCGAAAACAGCCCGACACCCTGCATCTTCACCAGCGTCACACCAGCATGGAGTAACGACAACCTGCTCCGCCTGAGTGAGCACATAAAGTCGCCTTGTTTCTTCGCTCATATACGCGCCGCATCACCTGGCATGAAGGTGTCCGAACTGAATTGCCATCCCTTTCAGAACGGCCGCTACCTGTGGATGCACAACGGGACGATTCAAGGGTTTTGGCAAATCAGGCGGCGTTTGCGCGAATCATTGCCAGATCACCTCTACAACACAATTGACGGCACGACCGATTCTGAACATGCGTTTGCGGTCTTTCTAAACCTACTTGGCGACACTGACCGTCAGCAGACGGCGAGAGATATCGGCCATATGTTGGTGAAGACGGTCCAGCAGCTTGAATTGTGGACAGCAGAGACAAACAGCGCAGCACCATCCTACTACAACTTTGCAGTAACAGACGGACGGAACGTCGCTGCGATTCGTTACGTCTCCGACCCTACGGTGGAGCCAGCTTCGCTCTATTTTGCCGCCGGCAAAAAGTACGAATGCGGAACTGGAATCTTCCGATTAGTCGAATGTGATCCGTGCGAGAGAGCGGTCGTAATCGCGTCTGAGCGGCTGAGTGAAGACGTCGATAACTGGTTCAGAGTCGCGCCGAATCATTTGCTGACCGTCAGCGAGAATCTTGAAGTCGGTGTTGAGCTGATGGAGATCGAGCGGCATGGCTCAAGAGTTGAAATGCCGTCTTTCTACGCGTAGGGCAGTTTGGATGATCATCATTTCATACGAAACAAGGAACTAGGACTTATGAGTAACAAGACACATAGAAAAGCACACCACGGTCGCGAGCATAAAAGGCAACTGTTCTCCAAACCTGCTCGACGAAATTCTAATTGGCTCATGTTGCTAGTGATCGTGAGCCTTTTTGCCGTCATTGGCTACCTAGTTATTAGTCGTGAGCGGCAGGTCTCAACGATAACGACTGCCAGTGCCAGAACAATTGCCGTCGCTTCGGGCATGAAAGAGATACGCATTCCACTGAGCGAAGTCAGCAGCGGTCAGGCAAAGTTTTTGGAAGCCGCTTTACCTAGCAATACAACTGCTCGATTCTTCGTTGTCAAAACTTCAGATGGTGTCTATCGCGCGGCCTTGGATGCTTGCGAGGTTTGCTACGGCTCTCACAAAGGCTACTACCAGGATGCAGACCAAATGGTCTGCAGAAAATGCGGAAGGCACTTTGCCGTCAACACCGTGAACAACGGCACCAGCGGCTGTCATCCAGTCGGTTTGAGCCGCAGTGTTGAAGGCGAGGAGCTTGTCATTCCGACGGTCGAACTACAAAGCGGAACCCAATATTTCTGAGTTCCGGCAGGAGTGAGTAATGAGAATCAGTTCTATTGCCTGGGCGAACTTGAAGCGGCGTAAGGGCAAAGCTGCGTTCCTCGTGGCTGGCATCAGCATCGGCATCGCAACCGTGGTTGCGTTGCTGACGTTAAGCCGCTTGATCAAAGACGAAATTGGCACGCAACTCGACCAATTCGGCGCGAACATCATCGTTGTGCCTCAGTCGAACAGTTTGTCGCTCGATTACGGCGGCGTTTCAGTTTCCGGCGTCTCGCTCGATGCCAAACAACTCAAGAATGGAGACGCTCAACGGATTCTCGAGATTCCCTATCGCAATCGGATTAGCGTGGTTGCGCCGAAGATTCTTGATCTCGCAGATGTTGACGGTCAACAAGCGCTGCTGGCGGGCGTCGATTTTGCGAGCGAGTTGAAATTGAAGCGCTGGTGGAGACTAGTGGGTCATACACCGCAAGAACGACAAGACCTGCTTGTGGGGTATGACGCTGCTAAGAGCCTGTCATTAATAGAGGACACAACTGACGCCAGTTCGCTTCCCATTTCGGTCGTGGATAGTTCCGTCACCGTATACACCGACAGTGGCAAACATCAGCACAACGTCGAGCAAAAAGGCTTTCGCATAATCCAGGACAGTCTGACGATCGCCGGTCAGGAACACAGAGTCGCCGGCGTTATCGCGCCAACTGGCGGAACCGAAGACCGGATGATCTTCGGCTCGCTCGACCACTTCCAGTCGCTTCTGGAGAAGCCTGATCAGTTGAGCATGATTGAAGTCAGCGCGCTCTGCATCGGATGTCCGGTCGAAGACATCGTCAAACAAATCAGCGCACAACTTCCGAACGCCAAGGTCTCGGCACTCGAGCAATCCGTCCGCGCCAGGGCCGACACTGTTGATCGTGTCACACGCTTTGCGATTGCAGTATCGGCGGTCGTGCTCGTTATCGGCGCGTTGATGATCTTCACCACGATGATGGGATCAGTCGTCGAACGAACGAAAGAGATTGGCGTGTTGCGAGCTATCGGCCTGCGCAAACTCCAGATCATTAAGGAGCTGATGATTGAGGTGGCCGCAATCAGCACGATCGGCGGGCTATTGGGATGGATAGTGGGGATGCTCGCGAGTTGGTTGATTCTGCCTTACTTCAGTGAGTCCGGACTCACGCTTGAATTTGATCCGAAGATCGCTCCCGGTGCGGTGGTTGCGGCGCTAGTGATTGGCGCGCTGAGCACGATTTATCCAGCTATTCGAGCATCGAGGCTCGATCCATCTGAAGCAGTTCGATATGTCTGAGGAGTGAATGATGTCATTCATAGTCGTCAATAACGTCGGCAAGGTTTACCAGTCCAACGGAGCCAATTCCGCCGTTCGTGTACTCGGTGGGATCAACCTTGAGATTGAGGAAGGTGAGTTTGTTTCCTTGATGGGTCCTTCGGGATCGGGCAAGAGCACGCTGCTGACCATCATCGGAGCGATGAATCATCCCTCGGATGGGCGAGTGTTGGTTGATGACATTGATGTTTACGGTCTGTCGGAAGAGCGGCGCGCGGATTTCCGTCGCGAATATCTCGGCTTTGTCTTCCAGCAACATCACCTGATGCCATACCACAACGCACTCGAGAACGTGATGTTGCCGTTAGTAACGAGCAAAACCAGCACCAAAGAAAAACGCGTTAGAGCGCTCGCGGTGCTGCAAAGGGTTGGACTTGCAAGCAAGGGAGCGCGACTTCCGAATCAGCTTTCCGGTGGAGAACAGGGTCGCTTGGCCATAGCGCGGGCGCTCGTCAACGAGCCTCCGCTGATTTTGGCAGACGAGCCGACGGGGACACTCGATACCAAAACGGGCGTCGAGATCATGGAGGTCTTTCAGCAACTTAATGCGCAGGGACAGACGATCTTCATGGTTACTCATAATCCCGATAACGCTGCGGTGGCTCACCGAATTGTGAACATCAGAGACGGGCGTATGTTCGATGAAAGCGACGTCTCCCAGAGTAGCGAGTAAGGAGAAGCCAGTGAATGTAAAGCGAATCCAAATAGCAGTTGCCTATTTGCTGACAGTAGTTTTGGCCGGAAGCGGAGTTGCGCTGGCGCAGCAACCCAACGCCTCCGGTACTGCCGCAAATACGGTTCGGGAAGAGCACGATCAGCAACCACTTCCGCCCACGGCATCTGACCTATCTGCTGGAATTCCGGGGCTGCAACAGTTAATCGAGCAAGCGCTGGAAAACAATCCTGAGATTAAGGCAATGCAGCGTCGCTTTGACATGATGCGCGCGCGGATTCCGCAAGCAAAGGCGCTCGACGAGCCGGTACTCAGCGTCGGTTACATGGGCAACATCGTTCCCTTTTCTGTGCAGACAGACGATCCGTCGAGTGGACGAACGATTTCCATAACACAGGATCTGCCTTATCCCGGCAAGCGCTCATTGAAGGGCAAGATTGCCAATACCGAGGCGGATGCGGAGTGGTGGAACTTTGAACAAACGCGAAGAAACGTAGTGGCAGAAGTTAAGGACGCATACTTCGAACTTTACTACCTTACAAAGGCAATTGGAGTACTTTCGAAAACGAAAATACTGCTGGAGCAGTTCACGAAGATTGCCGAAGCCCGATATACCGTTGGCAGGGGCATTCAACAGGACGTACTCAAAGCTCAGGTCGAATTCTCAAAACTTATCGAACAGCAGACAGTGCTGGAGCAGCGCAAGCAGATAGCCGAGGCGCGGCTGAACAGTCTAATGTACCGCGAATCGGACTCTCCTTTACCTCTTGTTGAGGAGCTAAAGCCGCGTGAATTCCCATACTCGCTGTCTCAGCTGAACGAAGTCGCGATCGCGAATTATCCCGAGCTGAAATCTCAGCGGCGCAAACTTGAAAGCGCTCAGTATTCAATTCAACTGGCCAAGAAGGATTTCTACCCGGATTTTTCCGTAGGTTTCACCTATGTCAATCGTCCTGCGATGCCTGAGATGTACGGCGTCACCGTTGGAATCAAGTTACCTGTTTACGTTTGGCAGAAGCAGCGGCCGGCGCTCACAGAAACGACAGCCAGCTTTGAAGCTGAGAAACGCAGTCTGGAAAACAAGACAACGGTGCTGATGTTCAAGATCAGAGACAAGTATCTCGCACAGACGACCGCCAGACGTCTCGTAAGCCTTTACAGCACGACCATTGTTCCGCAGTCGTCGCTGTCGCTCGAATCCGCGATTGCCGGCTATCAGGTCGGCAGAGTCGATTTCCTGACACTGCTCGACAATCTGGTCACGCTGCTCAACTACGAGCTTAGTTACTACGAGCAACTCAGTAATGAAGAGAAGGCGGTCGCAGCGCTTGAGTCGCTGGTGGGTGTGACTTTGAGACCGTGACTAGGTGAACGCTCTGATTGAGAGAAGAGATTAAGAAATGACCACAGCAGATAAATCGCAAGACGAAAAGACCGCGTTATTGGACGACCCGACCGAGCGAAAAGACGCCGCGGAAGTGATCTTTCCCGCTATTGAAAGAAAGCTGCCTGCGGAAGAACCCGAAGCGCTGATCTCGCCCGCTGCCTCAGAGGAAACGGTTGTCACCTCCCAAAAAGAACAGGATGAGGAAACGCAGAGGCGTGCTACTGGAAAGCGAAAATGGATTCTGCTTCTTGCCGGGTTAATCCTCGTCGCGGTGAGTATCTCGATCTTCTTCTACCTGCAAAACAGACCAAAGCCAGTCCCGACGCCGACGTCCGTCGATCTTCCGCCGCAGACGAGTACAACAACGACGGAAATGCCGGAGACTGCTTTCAAGATTAGTCCTGAGAAGCAGCAGTTAATCGGTGTCCAGTACGGCACCGTTGAATATCAAACGATTTCCAAGTCTCTGCGCTCAGTGGGAAAGGTCGCCTTCGATGAAACAGAAATCAGTCGCATCAACCCCAAGATCGAAGGCTGGATTGAAAACGTCTACGTCGATTTCACTGGAAAGTTAGTCCAGAAGGGCCAACCGCTACTCACCATCTACAGCCCCGATCTGGTGCAAACGCAGGAAGAGTATCTGCTGGCAATCAAGGGCAGAAGGCAGCTCGGCGAGAGTCCTTTCCCTGACGCAGTCAACTTCTCCGAATCGCTGGCGAAATCAGCAAGAAGGCGACTGGAGTTGTGGGACATCAGTGAAGCTCAGATCCGCGAACTCGAGAAACGTGGAACGCCCACGAGGACGATGACCCTTTATGCGCCGACGAGTGGCTTTGTGACAACTCGCAACGCCTTCCCGAGGCAGCGCGTCACGCCCGAGAGCGAACTCTATGCAATTGCCGACCTCTCCAATGTATGGGTGATTGCCGACATCTACGAGTTCGAGGCAGCCGACATCAGGTTGGGCCAATCCGCAACAGTAACGCTGTCCTCCTATCCTGGACGTAAATTCAACGGAAAGATTACCTACATCTATCCGCAGGTTGAAAGCACGACTCGCACACTCAAAGTCCGAGTCGAACTTGCCAACAAAGGATTCCTACTCAAACCGGACATGTACGCTGATGTAATTCTCAACATGAATTACGGAAGACGCCTGGTTGTGCCGCAAGAATCGGTGATGGATTCAGGATCGGAACAGTTGGTCTACGTCTCCCTTAAGGATGGATATTTTGAGCCACGTAAAGTCCAGGTTGGTGCGAAGGTGGACAACAAGTTTGTCGTGCTAGCTGGGCTCACAGAAGGGGAGCGCGTCGTCACGTCCGGCAATTTCCTGGTTGACTCAGAGAGCAAGCTGAAATCGGCAGCAGGAGGAATGGGTATGCCGGGTATGGACCATGGCGGTTCCAAGTCTGGTGAAAAAAGCGCACCACTACAAACTCAGCCTCAGACTCAACCGTCGGAGAGAAAGATTTTGTATTGGTACGACCCAATGAACCCGGCCTACAGATCTGATAAGCCCGGGAAAGCGCCTGACGGCATGGACCTGGTTCCCAAATACGCGGACGACAAATGATCGAATGAGGACCTGTCAATGATAAATCGGATTATTGAAAGTTGCGCCCACAACAAGTTCATGGTCCTGCTGATAGTCGGGGTGCTGACGCTTGTCGGGTTGTGGTCCATCAAGAACATTTCGCTCGATGCCATTCCCGACCTCTCAGATACGCAGGTAATCATTTATTCACGTTGGGATCGGAGCCCGGACATCATGGAGGATCAGGTCACCTACCCGATCATCTCCTCGCTGCTTGGGGCACCCAGGGTAAAAGATATTCGCGGCTTTTCAGACTTCGGCTATTCCTACGTTTACATCATCTTCGAAGACGGCACGGACATTTATTGGGCCCGTTCACGAACGCTTGAGTATCTAAGCAATATCCTGCCGCGTTTGCCGGAGGGGGTAAACGTCGAACTTGCCCGCGATGAGACAGCGGTTGGCTGGGTTTATCAGTACGCGCTGGTTGATAAGACCGGGCAAAACAATCTGGCGCAACTGCGAAGCTTTCAGGACTGGAACATGCGGTACGCCTTACAGGCTGTGCCCGGAGTAGCTGAGGTCGCTCCGTTGGGAGGATTCGTCAAGCAATACCAGGTGAACGTCGATCCGAATGCTCTGCTCGCCTATGACATTCCGATTGAACGCGTGGTCGAAGCCGTACGCCAGGGGAATAGCGATGTGGGAGGCCGCCTGATCGAGTTCTCTGGTCGCGAGTACATGGTTCGCGGGCGCGGCTACATAAAGAAGGTCTCTGACGTAGAAAACATCGTCGTTGGACTCAGCAAACAGGGCGGCACGCCTATCCTCGTCAGTAATCTCGGCACGGTAACGCTTGGCCCTGACATCCGGCGCGGCCTGGCTGATCTGGACGGAGAAGGAGATGTCGTCGGCGGGATTGTCATCATGCGTTATGGCGAGAACGCCGAGAAGGTCATCCAACGAGTACGCACGAAATTGGATGAACTTAAGCCCTCATTGCCAAGGGGCGTAGAAATCGTCACGACCTATGACCGCGCTGAACTAATCGAGCGAGCGGTCGAAACGCTAAAAGGCACGCTTATAGAGGAACTGATCATCGTCAGTCTGATCATCATGATCTTCCTCTGGCACTTTCCATCGGCGGTGGTTCCAATTACCACGATCCCGGTGGCTGTGATTATTTCGTTCATCCCGATGTACTGGATGGGATTGACCGCAAACATTATGAGCCTCGGTGGCATTGCGGTGGCCATCGGCGCGATGGTCGATGCCGCCATCGTTGTTGTCGAACAGACCCACAAGAAGCTCGAACATTGGGAGGCGGAAGGTCGACCAGTCAACTACAAAGAAGTTGTAATAGGAGCGATCAAGGAAGTCGGTGCGCCTAGTTTCTTTGCACTGCTGGTGATCGCCGTGTCATTCATTCCAGTTTTCACGCTGGAGGGACAGGAAGGCCGGCTGTTCAAGCCTCTTGCTTATACAAAGAACTTTTCAATGGCAATCGCCGCCTTCCTCGCGATCACGCTTGCACCCGCGATGCTCATGCTCTTGATGCGCCGGGATCCTTACAGAGTTAGGCCACGGTTTCTGTCGCGACTCGTAAACGGCTTCCTGGTCGGCACGATTCACAGCGAAGAGAACCACCCAATCAGCCGGCCGCTGATGAAGATCTACCATCCGGTTTGCGACCTCGTCCTGCGGCACACTTGGACGGTTGTCATTCTGGCAGTAATAGCTGTTGTTCTAACTATTCCGGTCTTTAATCGACTTGGCTCTGAGTTTATGCCGCCGCTGAATGAGGGCGTGCTGCTCTACATGCCGACCACAATGCCGGGCATTTCAGTCACTCAAACCGAGCGTTTGCTCCAGGTGATGGATAAGCAGCTCAAGAGCTTCCCGGAGGTCAAGCGTGTGTTCGGCAAGGCTGGGCGCGCGGAAACTGCGACGGACCCGGCGCCATTTTCGATGATGGAGACAGTGGTCGAACTCAAACCTGAATCCGAATGGCCCAAGGTACCGCGTTGGTATTCATCCAGGGCCCCAGACTGGTTGCAGGGAATCCTGCGCCGCGCGTGGCCCGATCATAAGAGCATGGATGAACTCATCTATGGCCCCGGCGGGATGAACGAAGCATTACAACTGCCCGGAGTTTCAAACGCCTGGACCATGCCCATAAAAGCGCGAATTGATATGTTGACGACCGGCGTGCGCACTCCCGTGGGCATAAAGATTATGGGCGCCGATCTCGCCGAGGTGCAGAAGCTGGGCGAGCACATCGAAATGTTACTAAAAGACGTGCCCGGCACCAAGAGCGTCTTTGCCGAGCGCGCGGCTGGTGGTTATTTCCTTGATTTCACACTCAAGCGCGAGGAACTGGCGCGCTATGGCCTCACAGTGGATCAGGCCAACGCTGTGGTGATGTCGGCGGTCGGCGGTGAGAACGTCACCACGACAGTCGAAGGTCGGGAGCGTTATCCGGTTAATGTTCGTTACCTGAGGGATTATCGCAGCGACCCGGACACGTTATCGCGAACTTTTGTGATGGCTCCAAATGGTACTCAGATTCCTCTCGGCCAGATTGCAGACATCCAAATGGTCACTGGGCCGGCAATGATTCGCGATGAGAATGGTCGATTGTCCGGCTACGTATACGTTGACATTGACACTTCGCAGCGCGATATCGGCGGTTACGTGGCGGATGCCAAGAAGGTGCTGCGCGAGAAGGTGCAACTGCCTGCCGGTTATGAACTGATCTGGAGTGGCCAATTTGAAAGTATGGAACGAGTAAAGGCCCGGCTACTGATCGTCGTGCCAATTACGATCTTCCTCATTTTCATGTTGCTCTACTTGAATACCCGCTCAGTTGCCAAATCGTTGATTATTCTCCTGGCGGTTCCATTCTCTGCAATTGGAGCGATCTGGTTCCTCTACTTTCTCGGCTACAACATGAGCATTGCCGTCTGGGTCGGTTTGATCGCTCTTATGGGTGTTGATGCCGAAACGGGCATGTTCATGTTGCTCTATCTCGACATCGCATTTCAGGACGCGAGGGCTAAGGGGCTGATGAGGAATTGGGGCGACCTCAAAGAGGCGATTCTGCATGGCGCAGTAAAGCGACTCCGTCCCAAGGTTATGACGGTCGGCGTGATGTTTACCGGACTGGTGCCGATTATGTGGTCAACGGGCAGCGGGGCCGACGTTATGAAGCGCATTGCGGCGCCGATGATCGGAGGGATATTTACTTCTTTCATTCTCGAACTGGTGGTCTATCCGGCAATCTACGCGATCTGGAAATGGCACTTCGATGTAAAGAAAAATCCAAGTCCGCCACTGCTTCAAACGCTGCCGCAACCGGCTGATTGGAGGTAACGGTTTTTGATTAATGAGTTCGCGCCAGCATTGTTTCTTTTAACGGGTGCATTCCTAGTTTTAGCAGGCACAAGGGTAACCCGTCGGGTTGGTTTGCCTGGAGCTATCGGATGCGGGGTGGCGCTCTGCATCATGGCTGTAGCTATTGGGTTATTACCGGTCCATTGTCGGGCATGGTGGGCAGGCGGCTCTTGGGGCGACCGCCTGCTCACGTCTGTTTGCATAGTCGGATTGACGGGAATGTTGTTTATCGCCGGCGCGCGTTTCAATTCAGGTCAATTGCGCAGCAAGTTCGGTCTGATGTTGGGGTTTGCGCTCTCTGCTGGAGTCTTATTTGCTGTTGTAGTCCTGCTGCTGAAACTTCAGGGATGGCTGGATTCGGGCCCAATCGTCCTGGTGGCTGCGACTATTATCGCTAGTAGCTTATGGCTTCCCGGAGAACTCTCTCGCTCTGACAAGGAAGACAATGATCTCCTGATCGATTGGCAAGCAGGCGCGGTTGTGTTCGCTGCGCTCGCAATGCTTGCAGTTTACTTTTATGACAACTTTGCCGTCCTCCGAAATCCCCGATCTGGAACCTCGGTTTACGTCATCGTGGCGTTGTACGAATCAGTAAAACTGCTAGTCCTCTTCGCCTTTGCGTACTTTATCTCCAGCCGATTCTTAGCACGCGCGGAAGGGCGCATCTCAGCTGCCCGAACGACCATTGGGTTTGTACTCATCGCCATCCTGATATTCGCGTTGGCAGCCATAACTACTAACCAACTTGGCGCACTTGCGTGGGCATTTGTCGCCGGAGCTTTGTGGCATAGGAGCGACATCGGGAAGAGATTTAGTGAGAGCGAGAGACCACTGGCATCGGCCACCCTAATTGCGTTTGTATTCGTGCCTGTGCTGCTGCAATCGCATGGCCGAAGACTAACTGGATTCCTGGCACTCATCATTGCGGTGTTGTTGGCTATGGTCTTCAAGTGGATATTCGTGTGGGTTGGGATCAGATCGGTCGGAAAGTCATCCAGTCATGCAGGGCGCATTTCGGCAGCAATGGTTGGTCCTGGCGAAATGGCAATCTTGTTTCTGGGATTCGGAATGACCAGATGGGTAATCGACGCACCAGTCTATTTCGGCATACTCGGTTATTCGCTGGTTTCGATCGTGGTGACACCGTTGCTATGGCACTTCGCGACGGTCGGTAGAGAGGCTGTAGGCCGGGATCTTGAAGCGACCGGTAAACCGCGGGCGGCGATCTACCAATGACCCATGTTTGAGGAGGTGATTGAGAAATGTTTGCCGAAAATGATTCGATGGCAACTCAGGTTACTGAGGCCGCAGACAGGGCGATCAATGACGCGCCGATAGAGCAGTTGCGGGCGATCGCTCGCAAACATCAAGTCTGTTACGAAGTCTGGCCAGAACGCTCAGTTGCCGAAGGGCGCAGAATTCTGATCGGTTATGAGTTGCAGCTCTGTGGAACTAACAGACACGTAGCCGCAAAAGGAGAGCACCAGCCGGTCCCTGGTTGTGAATACTGCCACAGCACTTACGAAGACGTGCGACAAATCGCTGAGTGGATCTTGCCGCGAGAAGAACGACCTTCATGGTATGAGATTGGTACCTTCGATCGTGCCCTGCATGTTGCTCCGAGCAGCCGACACTCGCGACGTGAAGTAGTGGTTCCCATCCACATCATGCATCGCTCCGACTTCAATCGCGAAGTTGACGAGTGTGAGAACCGCTGCCTCAAGGAGATGCGAGATAGGCTTAATCAGTTGGAGATTTACGAAGGCAAATGGCGCTCAGACGATGTAAAAGCGCGGAGCGATTTTTAAATCACGCTCATCACTAAACTGGCACACAGGAATGGGTGACATCATGAAGTTGATGGAGAAGCTATTCGAGGGTCAACAGACAAGGGTGCGTAAAGTAAAAGCCAGGCATACAACCCTGGTGGTCTTAGCTGCGTTATTGCTCTTAACTCTGACGTCATCGGTGAGGGCACAAGAATTCGCCTATAAAGTTCAGCAGGATCGCCTAATTGGTCATCGCGATGGTGAGCTGATCATTTCAGATAAAGGAGTCGAGTACCGCGCGAAGAGGGAAAAGGAAAGCCGTGCGTGGACGTACACGGACATCAGGCTCCTGGAAATTCTGTCGCCGACGCGAGTGCGCATCTGGACGTACAAGGACCGCAAGCTGCTGCTGGGCCTGGATCAAAGTCTGACGTTCAAGATTGTCGAGGGACAAATCGATCAAAAAGTCAGCCACTTCTTGCGGGAGCGCATCGCGCGTCCGTTCGTTACCTCTTTCGCTGAGGAAGATCAAAACGCCCTGGCGCAAATACCCGTGAAGCACTCTCACCGTTTCGGCGGATGTGAAGGACTGCTGAAGGTCTACTCAGACCGGTTGGTGTACGAATCTCACACCGGACATGACTCACGCAGTTGGCGCTGGACCGATATACGGTCAGTCGGACGCTCAGACATTTATCGGTTTGACGTCGAGACGTTTGAGCCGCAGCTTGGCGCGTCAAGTCGTAGCTTCAATTTCATTCTTAAGGAGCAG
>DATEUF010000071.1:0-32809 GCA_035283325.1 Pyrinomonadaceae bacterium
CGGCGCTGAAAGCCGGGGGCTTTACGGCGCGCCTGGTTTCCCCGTTGACGCCCGAAAGAATCAGTAAGTTCATAGTTCGGCGGCAAGTAGCTCATAAGCAACGGAGGGAGCGATGAAGGTCACGGAGATCTGGAGATATCCGGTCAAGACAATGGCCGGTGAGAAGCTGCAACGGGTAGGCATCGGGCCGCTCGGCATCGAAGGTGACCGAGTCGTACACGTCGAGGACGCCCAGGAGAGGGTGATCACCTCGCGCTCTCATCCGCGTTTCCTAGGTCATAGGGGTACGCTGGGTCTGGATGGCACACCCCTTGTGGACGGTCGGCCGTGGAACAGTCCAGAGGTCGCCGCCGAGGTTGTGGACATTGTCGGGCGAGGCGCGAAGCTGGTGCGCTACGACGGCATTGAGCGCTTCGACGTGCTGCCGCTGCTGTGGCCACTGACGGCACCATCGCTGCCTTCGGTCACGACCATCGGCGTTTGCGGCCCAACATCGTGATCGGCGGCGTCGAGGGGTTGACAGAGCGCGAGTGGCCGGGCGGATGCCTGCGCATAGGCAAGGCGCTCATCGGTGTCCAGGATTTGCGTCTGCGCTGCATCATGACCTCATACGATCCGGACACGCTAGTTCAGAACAAGGAAATCACCCGTGACATCTACCGTCGCTTCGACGCCAAGCTCGCGCTTAACTGCTTTGTGATCGAAAGTGGCGAACTTACTGTAGGGGATGAAGTGCAACTAGTGGGCGGTCGCGCCTGCGCCGCGTCTGCGGCCGCCGCGGTCTTCGCCGAGTAACCCAACCATGACCGACAAGAAAGGAGCTCTGACCATGAACCGTTTATATGTGTTGATTGTGGGCATCGTGTTTTTGATGACGGCCGTTGCCTACCCAGTTTTTGTTTCGGCTGATGACCCTGTCACCTCGGTACAGCCAGCCAAACCGGCCGCCCAGACCTCTGAGCCGAAGGTGGCCCACCGTACCGTGAACATCGACGGACTGGACATTTTCTACCGAGAGGCTGGGCCGAAGGACGCCCCCACGGTGCTGCTGCTCCACGGTTTCCCGACCAGCTCGCAAATGTTCCGCAACCTCATCCCGTCGCTGGCGGACAAGTACCACGTCGTCGCCCCGGACTACCCTGGCTTCGGCCATAGCTCCATGCCCTCACGCGACAAGTTCTCATACACCTTCGACAACCTCGCGAAGGTGATCGAGGGGTTCACCGATAAAATCGGCATCAAGAGCTACGCCTTGTATGTCCAAGACTACGGCGCTCCGGTCGGCTACCGCCTGGCCGTCATGCACCCGGAGCGTGTTACGGCGATCGTGGTCCAGAACGGCAACGCCTACGATGAGGGGTTGGACAACGACTTCTGGAAGCCGATCAAGGCGTATTGGCAAGAACCGAACGACAAGGCGAAGCGGGATGCGCTCCGCGGGCTGCTCACCTACGACGCGACCAAATGGCAGTACACGCACGGGGTGAAGTCTCCAGAACTCGTCAGCCCAGACGGCCCGGCCCACGACCAGTTTCTGCTCGACCGCAAGGGGAACGACAAAATCCAACTCGACCTGTTCCTCAGCTACGGCAGCAACCCGGCACTGTACCCGAAATGGCAAGAGTACTTCCGCAAGCACCAGCCGCCGTTGCTGATCGTTTGGGGCAAGAACGACCAGATCTTCCCCGCCGCCGGAGCCGAGCCATACAAGCGAGACCTGAAGACGCTTGAATACCACCTGCTCGACGCCGGGCACTTCGCCCTGGAGACCGACGGGGACACCATCGCCCGGCTGATGCGGGAGTTCCTCGTTAAGCACGCGGCCAAGAAGTAATGAGGTGTCGGGCAAAGGCAGATGAGTTCTGCAGATGTACAAGTTCGGCCGCATGAGGCGTTCTCGATGGCAAGGGCCCCGGCGTTTGGCTCTTGGCTGGAGTTCGAGCACACGGAGCCGTCGTCTGGCGACGATTCGACCGACGACGTCGCAAGCGTGCAAGTGCGGTTGCCTGACGGCCGCAGGCACGACCTGGACGTCTGGACGTTCAAATTCCTCCAACGTGCGCGGTTCCGGTGGCCGTACGAGACCACTAGCCCGCAGGCCGCGGAGTATGTGGTCGCCCCGGATTTGTTCGTAGAGTGTTTGGACCGTCCGACGCCGGAAGGGGTGGTGCGGCAGCTACTGGCAGACGGAGGGATGAAAGCTGAGTGGCGCCGTCCCCCGAATCGAAAGCCGCCGAACCAGGCGCTGCACCTGACCGCGGCGGCAGGTAGCGTTTTCGGGGTTCAAGGTCTCACCGGCCGCCGCGGCAGGTGAGCTTGGTCGTTAGCCGCACGTGGAAGGAGGAAAGCTAATGGCGACTACCGCAGGAAAGGTCCTCTCAGTCAACATCGGTACCGTGCGCGAGTTCGAATACAGCGGTCGCCCGGCCAAGAGTGCGATCTGGAAATTACCTGCCGTCGGTCGGATCGCAGCCCGAGGTGTAAACCTTGCCGGAGACGACCAGGCGGATCGCAAGGCACACGGGGGACCCGATAAAGCAGTCTACGCCTACGCCGCCGAAGACCTACGGTGGTGGGAACAGGAGATCGGCCGATCGCTTGCATACGCTGAGTTTGGCGAAAACCTCACGACGGAAGGGATCGAGGTGAACAACGCGCTCGTCGGAGAGCGTTGGCAGATCGGGACCACGGTTCTTGAGGTTTCCGAGCCGCGGATACCTTGCTGGCGGCTTGGAGTTCGGATGAACGATAAGATGTTTCCGCGCCGCTTCACCGAGGCGTTGCGACCCGGGTCTTACATGCGAATAATCGTCGAGGGTGATGTAGGCACCGGAGATGATATCCGGGTAGTCGAGAGACCCGATCATGATCTCACCATCCGAGATGTATTTCGCATCTACACCCGTGATCGCGATGAGGTCGAGCGGTTGCTGGCGGTTCCCCAGATGTCCGAGAGCTGGAGGAGGTGGGCGGATGATTGGCTTCAAAAGGCCAAAGGCCGCCCTGCGGATGCGGCCGAACCTGGATGTTGCTAGGTGGCCGTGCCATCGGAGTTTCCTCATGTGCTATAGGTTGCTTGGGGTGGAAGCGATGGTGTCGGTGCGAGGAACTAAAGAAGGCTGGTCGTCTAACCAACCGCATGCAGCCGACTCGCTGACGCTCGCGGCTGATGCGGAATCGTTAGCCCGCTCGTCGTAATCGCGCTGGTCAGCAAGTTCGTAGTTAGGAGGGCAAAAGGTGGATGAGGTATGGAGCACAAGATGAACGACATCTTGACCAAGTTGCGTCAAACGCGGGCCAGCAATTCCGCAGCCGCAATCCGTATCCTTCTAGGACTACTCTTCCTGTCGACAGGCGTTATGAAGTTCGCCGTTCCAGCACTTCGCACGGCGTTTTCCGGCCAGCTGACAGCAGCGGGCATCCCGTTCCACTCGTTCAATATGTGGGTTGTTCCGGCGGCGGAGATTGGCGTCGGCGTACTCTTCATCTTAGGTTTTCTCTTGCGACTTGCTAGCCTCTCCGCGATTGTGATGATGGTGGTCGCTACCTACGTCCACTTGGTCGTGGATGATCCCGGGCTGTTCCCTTTGCAACCTGAGGAACCGATCATCCCGAGCATTGCCATTGCCCTCTGCCTCTATCTCTTGTGGATCGGGAGCGGGTCGTGGAGCCTTGACCTAGGCGGTAAGCCGGCTGATAGAAGGCAACCCGAGGGAGACAATGGCACCTAACAATCTGCGACCGTGGCGATCGAACAATACAGGCGCCAGAGCAGCCTTGCTCGCCATCGTCGACCGAAGCGCGCACATTCGTCGCGCCGCGCGAAGCAGGAAAGCGTTTTAGTCGGTAGTCTTGGAGGGTAAAGAGGAACATGGAAGGTGCGAACATCACTATCGCCGTGGCATTCGTCGCAGGGGTGGCGTCATTTCTTTCGCCTTGCGTACTGCCACTTGTGCCCGGCTACGTCTCTTTGATTTCGGGCGTGAGTATCGAACGCTTGAAGACAGGCGAGGGTTCAAAATCGGCTGCCCGCCGCTCCGTCATTGCCAACTCTCTCGCCTTCAATGCAGGACTATCGCTGATCTTCGTTTCACTCGGCGCAGCCGCCGGTTGGATCGGAGCCTCAGTGATCTCCAATCCCTGGGTTCGGATCATTGGCGGCGTGGTTATCATCATCTTCGGTCTTCAGTTAATCGGGCTATTGAAGATCGGAACATTGTATAAGGACACGCGTTTCTTATCCCGGCAGAAACCACGTGGTATGCTCGGTTCTTTTACGTTGGGCATTGCCTTTGCCGCTGGGTGGACGCCATGCATTGGTCCGATCCTGGGAGGCATCATTGGGCTGGCCGCTACCAGCGGCGGATGGAAAAGCGGTCTCATTCTTTCAGGGTTCTATGCGGCCGGACTTGCGGTGCCCTTCCTGCTCACCGGCCTTGGCATCAACCAGTTTCTAAGTTTCTACGCTCGCTTCCGCCAGCATTTGCATAAGGTTGAGGTCGCTTCGGGAGTCGTCCTAATCTTTATCGGCGTGCTTGTCGCCAGTGGTTATGCGACGATCCTGGCGAGTTCGAAACTTGCTGGATTGGTACCCAACCTGGAGGCCAAGATCAAGGTTGCGCCTGCAGGCCCAGCGGTAGAACCCGCGACATCAGCCGAAACCAGCGCAGCAGGGAGTTTCGTACGCGCGCCTGACGTTGCAATGCAGACGCTCAGCGGCGGATCCTTTCATCTGAGTGAGCTTCAAGGGCGTGTCGTACTCGTCAACTTCTGGGCCACATGGTGCGTGCCCTGCCGCGCGGAAATCCCCGACCTGAGCGCATTGCAGCGTGATCTCGGCGCGCAAGGTCTGAGTGTCATCGGCGTTTCGTGGGACGATTCGGCTGAAGGCGTTAGAGAGTTTCAGAGCGAAATCAGACAAGACTATCTGGTCGTGCTTGGAGGCGAAAACGTGCAGGCGAAGTTCGGCGGCGTCCTGAGCCTGCCGACGACATTAGTCATTGATCGAGAAGGTAGCATCCGCCAGAAGATCATCGGAGCGCGAGATCGCGCTGGGCTGGAGGCGGTAGTGAAGCCTTTGCTCGAGTGACCCGATCGCCAGGCGGTAAATTAACTCACTTGGCCTAACGAGGAATTCAGCCTTGGCTTCGCGAGGACGGCGAAAGAAGCCTCGGCTCTCGCGGCGTACCGAAACGGACGAAGTAAGATGTAATGAAGACTAACCTGCCAATTACTGATCGACGAACCGTCGGAGAGCCTGTGGCGGGAGCAGTTTCATCCGTCTCGACATTTGTGCCTAGCCGTTTATCTGTTCTCAGGTGGCTGGTACATATCAGCCGCTTCGGCCTGGCAGCGCTATTCCTATTCACCGCTGGCGCAAAGCTCGCCATAGCGAAAACCTTCGCGACAAATGTGGCCGAGCTACTCACTTCTTCGGGTTTCAATTACGCACGCTGGATGTGGCCCACTACCGTGGCGGTCATTACTGCAGAAATAATTACCGGCGCGTTGCTGTTAGTTCCCCGTGCCGTTCGCATTGGCGCTTTGGCGGCGGCAGCGTTGTTGATCAGTTTTGCCGGATATGCGCTCTATTATGTCTACGCGCTGCACGGCGAGGCGCTTGAATGCGGATGTTTCGGTGGAATCATCGCCAGTCAGTTGGGAGTGAAGACTGCATTGCGTAATCTCGCCTTACTCGTTCCGGCCGCAATCGTGCTGTTTGGTTACAAACCGCAGAAGAACAACAAACCTTGATTCGCCTTGCTCTGGTTAATTCGCGCTCTTCCTGCGAGGATTCTTAATCAGACCTTCAAGAAATCCAGACTACCATAGAGGTCGAGCCGCACGGACGCCAATAAGGAAGTGTAAGCAGGCCTACACGGCTCATCTTTTCCGTGTGCTACGTTAGCCGAGGTTTCTTACGGAGCGCGCTGAGGAGTGAATGATTCTTCCTTATGACCGGTTTCGGATGGGTGCTGATGATCGCGGGAATCCTGGTGGCTGACAGGTTCGGATTCCCAGAGTTTTTACTTGTCATCTTGGGGACGCTCTTCTTAGTCAACGGGGTATTACATCTGGCCAGTAGTGTGGCGAGCGCCAAATATAATCCGGGGTTGCTTACTGGGACACTCATCTGGGGACCGCTGGGAGCTGTAACATTGATGCAGCTTCACGGGAATATGCGCGGAGTGAGATTCCTGGCGGGAATGGCGATCGGGGCAGGAATTCAAGGGGCGGTGTCATTGCTGTCCTTGAGCGGAGGGAAGTTTTCGAAGGCATAAGCACCGTAACGGTGGCGAAAGGTATCGATGGCAACTTATCGAGAGATGGCCCTCAAACACCGACTGTTCATGAAGGCCTATCCGTTTGCGCGTTATGCAATCAATCCCGTACCGTGCGCGAAGCTCGAAAAGCCATTGAACGTCGCTCGTGTGGCGCTGGTAACAACTGCCGGATTGCATACGCCGGAGCAGGAGGGCTTCGATAGTTTCCTGAAGAATGGGGATGCTTCTTTCCGCGAGATTCCCAACACCGTCACGACGAGCACCTTGATCGAAGCGCATAAGAGCGACGCCTTCGATCATTCCGGCGTCCGGGCTGATCGCAATCTGGCCTTTCCTTTGGATCGTTTTCGTGAACTCGTTGCGCGCAACAAAATCGGCAGCCTCAACCACCGCCACTTTAGCTTCATGGGTTCGATCCTCAGGCCGAAGGGTCTGATAGAAGAGTCCGCGCCGGAGGTCGCCGATCGATTGCGCGCGGACGGGGTTGACGTGGCGTTCCTTGTGCCCGTTTGACCGATGTGCGTGCAGACCGTCGGTCTGATTCAAGCCGCCATCGAACGCGTCGGCATAACCACGGTCTCGATCTCGTTGCTGCACGAGGTCACCGATGTGTTGCGCCCGCCGCGCGCTTTGTTCGTCCCTTATAGACTAGGTTTTCCGCTCGGAGAGCCGAACAATTCTGCTTTACAACATCGCATCATCGCTGCTGCCCTGGCGCTGCTGGCGAGAAACGACGTGCCGGTCATTGAAGACTTTCAGGCATGAGCTACCTTTGCCGGCCAGTTCCGAGAGACCTAATTTCAGCTTCGCCCATTTCGACCGGATGACGCCGGCGTGAAAAAGGGGTACTGCTTTGTCCAATTGATGTGACGTTGCTCGGTGCGAAGCTATCATTCTTCAAGCGCACAACGTCTCGGATGGTCGAGCAGTCTTGCGATGTGCGGTTCGCTGCGTAATCTGGTTTGCGCATCCGGGGGCGACTGGGTACGCCTTGATGCTGCTTGCCGGACTGGTGATCGGTGTCAGCGTCGAATGGGGGGCGGTTTTTATCGCCAGACGGTGGGCCTACACGGCGAGAATGCCGCTCGTGCCCGTGCTCGGTGTCGGCGTCGCTCCTGTTGCACAGATGCTCGTGCTTCCACCGCTCATCTTTTGCCTTGTCGCCGCCTGGCGTGGCCGCGCCTCTGCCGAGAAATAAGAGTAGGGTCTGATCTCCAGGGCGACCTTCGACGGGTAGAGCAAATGTTCCTGCACGATCCTGGCAGCTACTCGGACTTTGGTTTTCCTTGATTTCAAAAAGAACTGACTGAAGGATCTTGAGCCTTGTGTTACTTTCGTTCCTGTTCAAGATCAACACCCAGACCCGAAGCCAAGCGATTTACGAAGTTGAAGTAAGCAGTGATGGCCGCAGCGTCGTGAATAGCAGGATCGGAAAAACCTGCCCCTTTTAAAGGAGCCATATCCTGCTCATTGACCTCTGATCGTGTGGCTGTGAGCTTGAGCGCATAATCAACCAACGCGCGCTGCCGCCGATCCAGTGGCGCTGTTGCTGGATCACGTTCGAGAGCGGCAAGCAATTCGTTATCTTTCGTCAGCGCACGGAAAGCCTCCCCGTGATGCTGTATTCAATAGTGACAGTGGTTGACCACCGAAACGGCCACAGCAATCGTTTCGCGCTCAGCCCGCGTCAACTCTGATTTACCAAACATCAACTCGCGATAGAGCCGGAGGTGAGCGGTGAGCACTTTCGGGTGAAGACTGTGAGCCTTGAGAATGTTGCCTACCTCGCCACGCGTTGAGGCCACTTCGTCATAGGCCTCACGCAGCGCACCCCTTGCTTCTGGTACCTCTATTACCTTGATCCACGTCATAGGGTTATCTCTCTTAATCCAGTGAGTGCGTGGCGCGAGAGAGTGTTAAGTGAATGCAGGCCGCGACTTCTCCGACAATTCAATTCTGATGATTTCCTTCGCCACGATGCGCAGTCCGCGGATAATGATTTTGTTTCTGTTCGAATTGGTGGCAACCTTTGCAAAATTCGGCCCTTACGCCTCCCAGGGTATCGCGTGCCAGCAATGCCACATGCCCGATCGCCGGCATCTGGCCAGCGAAAAGCCCATTATCCGGCGCAGCGCTGCGTCCTTTCCTTATCGACCATTCAGGCGCTCATTTGTCGCCCTTCTTATCGGTTTCATTTGGGCGGCCATTACGGGAACGATCGGCGCAGTTGCTGCTCGCTTTGTAGCAGCGCCGACTCCTGGCGGAGTGTCACCAGCGAATTGGACCGACTTGGGAACATTGAAAGACATTCCCGATGCAAAGCCAACCAAACGCGACGTCGTCATCCAGCAAGACTCCGGTTGGGCACGTTTCAATTCTTTGAGATCGGTCTGGATTGTCAGACGCGGTCAGAGCGCGACGGTATTCTCCGCAACGTGCCCGCATCTTGGCTGCACGGTTGATGCGTCCGCAAACGAGTTCGCCTGTCCCTGCCACGGCAGTTCATGGAACCTGAACGGCGAAAAGCTCGGTGGCCCGACGCCACGTGCTCTTGATGTTCTGGAAAGCCATGTCGATAGCGACATGCTCAAAGTCAGATATCAGGATTTCAAACAAGGCACTGCTGAAAAAGAATCGGTCTAGCCAAAGATGGGCACACCTACATCCCGACTAAAGAAGCTTTCAAACTGGATCGACGAGCGTACTGGAGTCACCCACTTATGGCGTGGCGCCCTTGACGAACCGATTCGCGGCGGCGCCCGTTGGGCGTATGTGTTCGGCAGCGCGTTGGCATTCCTGTTTGCCCTGCAACTTATTACCGGAATGCTGCTTTCGATCTACTACGTGCCGAGCGCCGATCATGCCCATGCGAGTGTTGCCTTCATCCAAAAAGTGGTGCGCGGTGGTGCGCTGTTCCGCGGCCTGCATGCTTACGGCGCCAGCGCGATGATCGTCTTGCTGGTAGCCCATATCTCGCAGACGTTTCTCTATGGCGCCTACAAGCAGAACCGGGAACTGGTCTGGTTGGTCGGCGGATTGCTTCTGCTGCTGATCCTTGCTTTTGCGTTTACAGGTTATCTTCTGCCGTGGGATCAGGAAGCTTACTTTGCCACCAAAGTTGGGGTGTCAATCGCCGGGGAGGTGCCGGTGGTTGGCCCGGCACAGAGAAAGATCATGCTTGGCGGCAGTGATCTGACGTCGCTGACACTCTCGCGCTTCTTCATGGTCCATGTGCTGCTGCTGCCGCTCTTGCTCGGACTCTTGATTGTGGTTCACGTCTATCTATTTAGGCGTGCCGGGCCGGCTGGGCCAACTCACAATCGGAATGACCGGCGGGTGGATCGGTTTTTCCCGAAGCAGTTGCTGAAGGACTCTATTGCTGCCCTAATAATCTTCGTCGCGCTTCTGGCGCTGGCGAAGTTTTTTCCGCCCCGGCTTGGTCCCGAAGCTGATCCGAGCTCGGGTTTTTTGGCGCGACCGCCATGGTAATTTCTTACCACTTTTCGAACTGTTGAAATATTTTCCCGGCAAACTCTCTTTGATTCCGACCGTGCTGTTGCCAGGCGCGCTCTTCGGGCTTGTCTTTCTGCTTCCTTTCTTCGACCGGAAGGCCGAACGCAACCCTCTGAGGCGCCCGGTCGCCACTGCTGTGTTCGTATTCATCCTGGTTGGCACCGTCAGTTTAGGGGTGCTTGCCAAATACCAGGACCGGCGCAATCCGGCATTCAACGCGAAACTTAAGCGCCAGGACGACGATGCGCGAGCGTTTCTCAAAAGCCCGTTTCAGCCACAGGAGATCGGGGGACTAGACAAGCTCGGTCAACTCAAAGGATTTGACGCGCCGGGTGGAAGCGATGACCCGCCGGCGGCATTCGCGCAAAATCTTTGCGCGAACTGCCACGGAGATCACGGGCAGGGAGGAAAGATCGGCCCGCGACTTATTGGAGTTACCTCCAAACCCAATCGCTCGAAGGATGATTTACTGAAACTGCTCGACAACACGCGAGCCTATGGCTTGAAGGACCCAATGCCCGCTTCATTCCCAAAGCTTTCGCAGGAAGACAAGGTCAAGGTCGTTGAGTGGCTGGACACCCTCAAACCAAGATGAAATTAGGCGAAACGCCACCGCGATGCGGAACCACGTTGAGTCGCCACCGGATAAGATTGAGCAACGGAGTCGCTGAGGCGCGTTATAGCAGCGCAACGAAAGTGCAAGACGAAGATCTGCAAGCAAGCGATTCACTAATACAAAGGAAGCCGATGAAGGAAAAGGTTCACGTAGTCATTCTGGGCGCAGGCTTCGGCGGCATCTACGCCGGGCTTTGGCTCGAGAAAATCATAGCCGATCCAAAAGGTATGAAGTTGACGCTCATCAACCGCGACAATTTCTTTGTCTTCACTCCCATGTTGCATGAAGCATACGAGACTTTTTCTTGGTGCTCTGTATTATTGGCAGCTAACAAGACGCTCAGCGAGATGAAGCGGACTGAAGAAAATGCGGGTCAGACTAACGCTTTCGCAGGATCTCTTCTTCCGCCACCTTTCGCAGTTCATCGCGATTGAGGATCGCGATCTCCTTGCGGCTCACTTCAACGAGGCCCTCATCTCGAAGGCCATCCAGCGCATTGGTCACCGTCTCCCGATAGATACCGAGCATGTCGGCGAGATCTTGATGCGTGAGTCCTTTGATCGAGTGCTCTCCGTCGTTCGATACTTTCAGTAGCAACGATGCGACCCGCGCCGGAACGCCCTTGAATACGCTGTCGCCAAGACGTTCTTGCACGTCGTGCATGCGCTGGCCGATCTCTTCGATCATCCTGAGGCCAATCTGCGGTTTCGACAGCAAGAGCCTTTCAATGTCAGCTCGTCCCATGACACAAAGCAGACAGTCTTCGGCGGCCTCGGCAAATAGGTCGTACATGTTATGGCCCACGATGGCCATCTCGCCAAAGAAAGTCATTGGGCCAATCGTTTGCACAATGAACTTTCGGCCTTCTGAAGAGACGCGGTAGAGATGAACTGAGCCCGTCTTGATCAGAAACAGGATCTCACCGGTTTCCTCTGGCTGGTATACGATCTTGCCCTTTGGGGCCGTGGTCATGACAGTGGACCTTTCCACCACCTTGATCTCATCAGCCGAGAGGTCGCGGAAGATCCGCATCGCGGAAAGATAAGCCTTGTTGGGCCGCTCGGCGCGGGCCGCCGCAGGTCCGTTAGTTCCGGCTGCCTGCGCCTGCGCTGCGGTTCCGCCGCCGCCGATCAATCGCGACAGAGTTGAGATAAACTTTCTTTCCATGGCGTCACGTTTCGCCCGATTGGACCGTTAGCATCAAAGCAGCAGCTAGCCGCGAAAACATGTCTTCGCGGGCAGGGTTCCCGAGACTAAAAACTCTCTCGTCCAGTATGTATGTAGGAACCGCAACCACATTGCCTGGCTTGACGGATAGGGGCTAGTCCAGGTTTACGACCTCTGTGACGAGACGGGGGAACCCCCGCCGTATCTCGGCTGCCATTAGAACGGCCTCCCTGCAACTGAAGCAATCCGTTGTTACATAAATTCGCAGGCAATGCGTCGGGCTCTCCTCGATTACTACCTCATCAAGCGCCATGCGCTCAGGTTAACAACTCCGTAAGCACATGATGGTGGTTCCAATTACAAAGCCTTGAAAAACTAATCTCTAAAGATTTCTGTCTCCGGTTGAAATGTGAGCCAGGCAAACGCGAAGTAGTCTCCGTGGATGATTGGTTTGAGTTGCTTGCCGCGTAGCGGGCCGCTGGTGGCTTGTCCCAGAATGTTCCAACGGCTTCCAGTCTCGACGTCGACAAACTCCCCGGCCGCGTAATTGAAGTGCAAATGCTGATCGTCAACCTTCGGATCAAAGACGCCGGTTGCTCCCACATCACGCGACTCATTAATCCTCCCCGAATCAAGAGCTGAAGCGGCCCCTTCCGCGTGAAATACAACAATATCAGTGGAGCCAACGCGATCGGAGATGACACCACGAGAGCGAGTAATGGAATATGGGTAAGCCTTCGCCCTGTCTCCAAGTTGAATCGCAACAACCTTCTCCATCGGTCGCAGGCGCGAGTCCGTCTTCCCACGATAGAGGATCGGCGATGCCGAGATGCTGTCGTATCCGACGTATGGATTTCTCCCATAATCGCGAGGATATCCGGTGTTGCGTGAGAGGACCAGGCCATCTGGATGCGCTGCGGCAAATTGTGCAAAGCCCACGATCTGAGCCGGTAGTTGGCGCAGCCTTTTCTCCGTCAAATCTCCTACAATAGCTTCACCCGTAAACTGCTGCCACCAGGATTCCGTCTGCCGGTCATACATCACCATATCCGAATGTCGCAGTAAGCCGCTCACACCGAACAGGAGCGTCTGATCATCAAGACGCCGATCGAAGGCAAGAGCGCTATAACACAGTGGACAAAAACTCACCGCCACTGGAACACCTTCTATTTCATCATTTACGATTTCATGCCAGACGAGGATCTGGAGTGGATATGCGCGCGCCTTGCCACCAACTTCCAGAGCTATCACTGGTTCGTTGTCACGCAGCCATTGCCGAGCATTCGCTACGGACACGAACCAAGGTTGATTGATGGCCGGAATTCCGTCTTTAGGGGGACCGCCAGCGACAATCTCATTTAGATCGACGGAATGCTTCGCTGTATTTGTGCGCCAGCCAGGAAACCTGGGATCGCTCTCCCCGGCGCCAAAGAGCACGCGAGGGTTCGCCGAGCACGACAGAGAGATCGCCGTCATCAAAGATAGCGACGCCAGCAATTTAAGAATTTTGGATCTTGTTCTGTCTCGTTGCATTTGTTTACCCCGTTAGGATCACGAATCCTACACGCTAGGGGAGCCCTGCCTTTGTAATCCTGCTTACGATTGTGGGAGTAATTCTCGCATTGAGATTCGTGGAAAGGTCCTCGTACGGGGTTGGGAAAATGGGATGTTGCCCGTAATCTATGGTAGCAGCGCTGACGAAAACCCTTTCACGTGAGGTTGGCAGCTGCGAAGCGAAGCAAGCGAATGTTTTTCTCAGACCAATGAATGAGCGATGGCCTTTGATGAAGCCATAGCACAACGAGTTCGCGACATCCTGTCGGAAGAATGCGCGGCCAATGAAAGGCGAATGTTCGGCGGATTAGCATTTGTTATAATTGCTGATATCAAAAACTTCTGCGCTATGAAGTTAGACATACATTGTCACACTCGTCTGCGTCGTGTTCTTGGAGTCGCCTGCGTATCCCTCATGCTGGCAATTATTCTCATGGTTAGCTATCACACGCGCGCGCAAATTCCGCCGCTATCAGGATCGGGGCAGAACACCTCCCAGAACGTAGATCGCACGCGGCTGGAAGTGATCGAGGACCTTTCTGAATCGTTGGCCAACGATCTGCTGGAACTTTCAGTCGCGACGCGCAACCGCGATGCTCGTCTCACCGCGGCTTTCATTTCCCCGAACCCCGTCAGCGCGCCTTTTCTCAGCCGGCCGCTTCCCGTCAAGTCTATTGTCAAATGGATTGGCACGCGTGGTTGGACCGCGGAGCAAATGAGCGCAGAGACCGGCACTTTAGAAATGCGCAACCCACATAGTGAAAAATTCAATCCACCGCGCAGGATGGCCCGAGAAGAGTTTATGCGCTACTGGTCGCTCTTTCTCGATCACTTTCCCGAGATCGACGATGCACGCTTCAAAGTGAAAGCTTCGACCTTCGACGATTCGGCAAGCTCAGTGCCGAATGCGGAAGTACCGACTGCTACCGTCGGATCCAAGGGAACCGCGCGGGTGGCCTTCTCTGTGATCGGCCGTAACACGGAAGGGCAGCGCGAGTGGGTCCGCGGCGTTGCGGACGTCGCGGTCCGCTATGCCGAGACCAAGCGCTGGCAGTTTGAAACTTTCACGCTCGTCAGCCTCGACTCAATGGTGGCCGGCACGGACATCTTCTCGGAAGTCTCAAAACCTGCCGGCATGGCGGCAGCGATTCCTGCTTACGGAGCTCCGGGCAACAGCGGTTTCGTTTGGCTCGGCGCGGCGGCGGCTGATTTCAACGGCGATGGCTGGATCGATCTGTTCGTCACTGCCGCGGATCGCAATTATCTTTATCTAAACGATGGCCATGGACATTTTCGAGACGCTTCGGAAGACACGGGCGTGAAATACCTGGCGTCAGGGGTTGCGCCGCTCGTGTTCGATTACGACAACGACGGCGCGCAGGACGTTTTCATTTCTAATGTTGGCAGGCAGGTCCTGCTCGAGAACCGTCTGAAGAAAAACGGCTCACTTGAGTTCCGCGATGTGTCTCTAGAAGCGGGTGTCGCCGTGGATGCGATCGGGTTTAGCGCTATCGCCGGTGATGTAAACGGCGACAGGCTGGCGGACATTTACGTCACGTCCTACAACCGCTATGGCCAGGTGGCCCCAAACTCGTGGTTTCGCGCGACTAACGGCACGCCGAATCTGCTCTTCATTAATAGAGGCGACGGCACATTTAGAGAAGAGGCCGCCAGGTGGGGCGTCGAAGATCGCCGCTGGAGTTACGCCGCGGCCTTCGCGGATGTGAACGGCGATGGCCGGCTAGATCTTTACATAGCCAACGATTTTGGCGAGAAGGCGTTATTTATCAACAAGGGCGATCGCTTCGTTGATGAAGCCGAGTCGCGCGGCGTGCTGGATCCCGGCAACGGAATGGGCGTTGCATTCGGCGATTACAATAACGATGGATTGTTGGACATCTTCGCCACCAACATGTCCTCGACCGCGGGCAATCGTATTTTATCAAGACTGTTCCCGAATTCCAGCCCTAAAGACAACGTGCTGAAAAAGCTGGCTGCCGGCAATAATCTTTACGAGAACAAGGGCGATGGTCATTACCGCGACGTGACGGCAGTAGTCGGAGGCTTTGCGGGTGGCTGGGCCTGGGGCGGCGGCTTTATTGATTTCGACAATGATGGCTGGGAAGACATCTACACGCCGAATGGATTTATTTCGGGCAAGTCCATGAAAGATACTTGAAGCCAGTTCTGGCGTCAGGTCGTGACGCAAACAAATAATAAAGAACAAGGCGCCTTGCGCGCGGACCAGAACAGGTTGATCAGCCAGAAAGGATTTTCCTTCAGCGGCTATGAACGCGACGGGCTTTTTATGAATCTGGGCAACAAGAAGTTCAAAGATATCTCCGGCGTCTCGGGCATCGATTCAATCACCGACGGCCGGGCAGCGGTCTTTGCCGACTTCGACAACGACGGCGATTACGACGTGTTTCTGACAACGATTCAGGTTGAGTCACACCTGCTGTTTCGCAACAACGTGGGCCAGGCGAACAACTGGCTGCGCATCTCGCTTGAGGGTGGCAAAGATGTTGGACGTGACGCGTTCAGTGCGGTGGTGCGCGTGAAGACTTCGGCGGGCACGCTGACCAAGATCAAATCGGGCGGTTCGGGATTTATTTCGGAGCACGATCCGCGTTTGCTGTTTGGTCTGGGCAAAGACGAGCGCGCGCAGTCGATCGAAGTCACCTGGCCCAACAGCAAGGTTGAGACCTTCAATGGCGAAATGAAAGCCAGCACGTCCGTGCTGCTGCGCGAAGGCACTGGCCGGATAGAAGTGTTGAATCTGAAGAGCGCGAAGTTGCCTGATCCGCTGAGCCGCGCTGAAGCGCTCGCAAGCGGATTGAAGATTGCCGTTGGGGGCGCGATGCCAGATCTACAGCTCAAGTCAATCGACGGCGCCGTCACGTCGCTGCGCCAGCAACTGAAGCCGGGACGCCGCCTGCTAATAAATATCTGGGCCACTTGGTGTACGCCCTGTGCGAGCGAGATGACTGAGTTGCAGGCGCTAAATGCGAAACTCTCGGCGCGCGGCGTGGACCTTGTCGGCTTGAACGTCGATACTGAACCTGGTACGGACGTGAAGGGATTCCTTGCCCGCCAGCGCGTGATCTATCCGATTCTGATTGGCGGCGTACAAACTGTCGAACAATTGTACGCGACGGACGAGATGGCCGTGCCACTGTCCGTTGTGATAAACGATCGCGGGGTCATCACCGAATTGATTCCGGGATGGTCAGCGCAAACACGGCGCCGTTTCGTAGATCTCGCGGGCACTGGAAGTGGCGCGCCTGCGTCGAGAACGAAGCCCAACCGAATTCCAAAGTAGCTCCGGCCCAAGGAAAACAAGCGGGGCCAGGCCGCCCTTCCTTACCCTGAGAGGTTTTCTGCACGCAAGCTGGGCTGTGTCGTCACTGCCAGGCAACTCAGCGGCAGATCAAAGTGGTTTCACGCGGCGGGAACTATCTTCAATGGCTGGTGACCAAAGACTGGGGTTCTTGATGCGACGATTACCGGTAACATTGATGGTTGCGGGCACACCTTCGCGATGGGCCTTGTTGTCGCAGATTTCTGGTTTGCTTATCGCCGATTGTCAGGAGGAAATTCCATGAACCAGTTTTTTAGTAATTCACGCGCAAATCTAACGTTTGGACCAAGGACCACCCAATAACTACCTCGATTCCTACGCCGCGCTTCTAAGCGAGGAGAGTTACTCACAAGGATCAGTCTATAAACAACCCTTGCTGATCAGTCACTTCAGCCAATGGCTGGAGCGGAATGGCATGGAGGTCAGTGAGATGGATGAAGATGCTTTGCAGCGATTTCTGCGATCTGGGTCGCGCAGGACGAGAGGTAGGCATGGCGACGTAGCGGCACTAAATCGACTGCTCGTACTGCTCCGCCAGCTGAAGGCTGTACCGTCGAAGTTGCACCCGGCCCCAGTCAGTTCACGAGAACGCGTTACTGCCGAGTTCAGCCGCTATTTACTACAGGAGCGTGGTCTATCTCAAGCCACATTGCTCACCTATGTGCCGCTTGTGGATCGATTTCTCAACGAGCAATTTAAGAACGGAAGAGTCAATCTTTCCCGCCTTCGAGCGGCGGACGTAACGGCCTTCGTGCAGCGCCAGGCCCGCCAACTCAACTCCGTACGAGCCAAGTCGCTGGTCATTGCGCTGCGCTCCTTCTTCCGCCATCTGCAACATCGAGGAGAGATCTCCACGGACCTTGCAGCGTGCGTTCCCAGTGTACGCTACTGGTCATTTTCGGATGTAACTCTCCACTATTGAGACCGTGGGGTTGCGACTCCCAAGGTCCGCCGCAAATTAAGCGTTCAAAGCCTTTGTGCCGATAGACTGTGGGATCACTCCCACTCAAGCCCTACCAACCGACAGAACTTGAAAAGCGAAAGGTCGCTTGTGTTTCAGAATAACTTAGCATTTTACCGGCAACTGCCAGACTTGGGGCCTTCAATTTGAGCGCGTTTCGATCCAAGTCTGGCAAAGTCTGGCAAACATGATTAAGTTAAGGGATTCGTAGAGGTGCTAAGCTGTTGATTTGATTGGTAGCGGGGGGGAGGCTCGAACTCCCGACCTTGGGGTTATGAACCATAATCTCGGCAAAAACATAAGTCTTTGCCTTTTCTAAGGTTGCAGCCTCCAAAGATTTTCGAGCATTTTACAATTCCTTCCCATTCCCTACCATTGGCTATACCTCGTGTGCTGTTTATTCTGTCCACAAATTGGCCACAGGCACGTGGGGTGAACCCTAAGCTTTTTGAGATTCCAGTTTGGCATCTCATAGACAAATTGACGCCCTGAGACACCGAGTAAACAGCTAGTCCTGGTTCTTCAGAAAGTTTGACTGCGACTGCGACTCGCATCTTATCTACCTCCTTAAAGGTTAACACGATGCGTTCGTTAAGTTGTTCCCTTATTTGCAACGCACTACACTAGCACTAGCTTAGCTACCGTTTCGCCGCGTGGCCTACGCACCTCGGCTCAACCACCTCACTTGTCTTATGCGATGAGTCCACGTAGTATCGCGCCCCATGCAACGCCGTCGGTTTCTGACAACTGATGGGGCTCGGCTCGGCGGCTCTAGGTGGAGCAGTCTGCAGACCTGAGCCCGCGGGCGCTCCCCAGCAGCCCACGCCGACGGCACCCGCCGGAAAGGCGATGGTGATCCTCGGCGAAGGCTTCGGCGGCATCACAGCCGCGCTGTGTAATCTGCGAAATCTGCGGATTTGAACTGGTCGCTTTGGTAGCAATTGCTTCTCTGGTCTATGGCCCACACTCCGCATTGCTGTGCAAACTTATGGAACTAAAGCGATGCTGATACTCTTTGGAAGTGATAAAGGAGCAGACCATCCCTCTGTAGTTATTCGGTTCTCGGTGGTTCAGCACATTCAACCAGAAGTCATAACCACCCTGGTCCGGGTCACGCCGCAGGTAGCCAAAGTATTGCATCAAGACAAAGGCTGCATTGTACTCTCGATCATTGAATTCCTTTAGCGAGATAACATCCAGCACCACTTGCGCTCTCGTCTTGCTGCTATTGACCAGTGCTAGAATTTCTTGCTGCCTCACCTGACGACTGATCAGTCCTGCGGTATTAAACAGCTTGTTGACAAACTCTGCAGCCCTCATCGAATCTGGATAGGCCTGCTTGAACTCTGCTCGCTGCACAAAGGCGTTGGTAAACTCGAATGTGGTCCGTTGCAGCTGTGGCCCTCCAATCAACTGGCTACGATCAGGCAGGAACTGCGCGTATGTGGGCCGCTGCCCGTAGGCAGCTCTATAGAGGCGATAAACGAGATAGCCAGTCTGCTGGAATTCCTGCTCGACGAAGAATGCGGCACTAACATCGACCCGTCTCTGGCGCACACAGGCTGCATCGGTACCACACTGGCTGATCTGTTGTGTCCAATAATCAAGGCCACCGCTATCGGCGTTGCGGTTGAGGAAATCCAGGTAGTGCTGGGCCACGAAGAATTGTGCCTCGTCTATAGGATTCTCTCCAGAAGCTGACGGAACCGTGTAGATGGCCTGCAACGTGTTAGCATTGACATCTACCATCTCGCGCGCAACTGGGTAATCGCCAACACTAACGACTGCCGGCCCGATGGCGTTCGCCGCCTTATGGAAACTCAACACGACCACTTGACGTCTACCTGCAGCAAAGCTCTGCCCCGCAGGCAATGCCATCGCGATGCCCACACGGCCACTCGCCGCGCTGTTAGTATTGATGTTGAGCGTCGCGCTGTCGGCGTCACTTCCGTTCACCGCCGAAATGAAGATCAACTGGGCTGGATTGAAGGTCAGGCTGAACCCGAGCGCATTCTCGTTGCCTTGCGCATCCAGCTCGATGCTAACCGTGCCGCTCTCTCCTACCTGAATGGTTGTTCCCATGACGCGGATGGCTCGGGCCGCTGTAGCATCAGCTGCAGTCGCCTGCTTTGTCACTGTCATTGCTGAAAGCGCGGAGGTCTCTGCGCAGGTTGGTCCGGCGGCGGCCAAAACCAGGTCCAGGCCAGCGGCGTAACGCCCAGCCTGCACCCAGTCGGAGACCGTAATGCTTCCGTTACCGAAGCTGGTTCTTGGCGCGCAGTCAGCGCGCTGGAGTTCGCTGCCGCAACTGACTGTATCCACCCCCGAAACGAACCGCCCAATCTGCACCCAGTCTGTGACGGACACAGTACCGTTATTGTTGCCGGTTGGTCTCGGAGCAACGTCTGCTTCATAGCCTAAAGTAATCGTAACTGTGGCAGGCGTGAAGCCTGTTGGCAAAGTGTCTGCCAGTGAGTTGGCGACCTCAGGGGCAATCGGCTGGTTGCTGAATCCGATCTGCGTAGAGGTTTGCGTTACAACGGCAGCGGTCGTGAATGTGATATTGGCAATATGACGGGTGCCGGCCGCAAAACTCTCTCCGGAGGGCAAAGATAGCGCGATACCGTAGCGACCTTGCGCCGCCTGAGTTGGGTTGGCATTCAGCGTCGCCGCTGCCGCATCGCTGCCAAGCGTTGCCTGTGGATTACTCAGGAGCGTGGTGTCAAAGGTCAGGCTGAAGCCCAAAGCGTTCTCATCACCTTGCGCTGTGAGCTGAATGGGAATGGTCACAGTGCCATTGGCTGAACCGCTGCTGTTAAGCAGACGCACGGTACGAGGATTGGGATTGATGGTAAAGGCTGACGCGTTCGATGTGCCTCCCCCGGGCGCAGGATTATTCACCGTCACGTTAGCTGTTGTGGCAGTCGCGACATCTGCTGCAGTAATCTCTGCCGTTAGCTGGGTACCACTGAGAAAGCTGGTAGTGCGGCTCTGGCCGTTCCACTGCACCACTGAGCTGCTGACAAAGTTTGTGCCGTTGACAGTGAGCCTAAAGGCCGTATCTCCTGCTGTCTTGCTTGTGGGTGAGATGCTGCTCACTGTCGGCACCGGGTTGTTGGCGATAACGGTGAGATTGATTGCATTAGATATGCCCCCACCAGGCGTGGGATTGAATACAGTGATCGGGTACAGGCCTCCCGCCTGAACGTCCTCCGCCATAATCTGCGCCGTCAACTGCGTGGTATTAACAAACGCCGTGCTGCGGTTGCTCCCGTTGAAGCGCACCACAGAACCATTAATAAAGTCTGTGCCGTTCACGGTCAGAGTAAACGCTGCGTCTCCGGCTATCTTGCTCGCGGGTGCGATGGTGCTCAGTGTTGGTGCTCGATTGTTCACGGTGAAATCAATGGAACCAGAACTTCCGCCTCCTGGCCCAGGATTGAAGACAGTAATCGGGAAGGTACCTACAGTTTGCAGGTCTGCTGCCGTGATCTGCGCGCTCAACTGGGTCGTGCTCACAAAGGTCGTGATGCGGTCACTGCCATTGAAACGGACAACCGAGCCATTAACAAAACTCGCGCCATTGACTGTCAAGGCAAGTGCAGCATCTCCCACTATCTTGCTCATCGGCAACATGCTGGTTAGCGTCGGTACCGGATTATTGACAGCGAGATTACTGGCAGCGCTTGTGCCCCCTCCCGGCGCAGGATTGAAGACGGTAATGGGAAATATTCCTGCTGTCTGCAGGTCTGCTGCCGTTATCTGCGCTGTCAACTGGGTGCTGCTGACAAAAGTTGTCGTGCGGTTGCTCCCGTTGAAGAGCACTACCGAACTCCGATTGAAGTTCGCGCCGTTGACCGTGAGCGTGAAGGCGGTGTTGCCAGCCGTCTTGCTGGGTGGGCTGATTGTGCTTAGCGACGGCACCGGGTTGTTGACGGTTAAGCTGACGGCACTGGACAGCCCACCACCCGGAGTCGGATTGAAGACCGTAATGGGGTAGCTACCCGCGGCGGCCACGTCTGCCGCGGTGAGTTGCGCTGACAGCTGCGTTGAGTTAACGAGCGTTGTTAGACGATCAGCGCCATTGAAGCGTACGACGGACCTGCTGTTGAAGTTTGCCCCGTTGACCGTGAGCGTGAAGGCGGTGTCGCCAGCCGTCTTGCTTGATGGGCTGACTGCGCTCAGTGTTGGCACGGGATTGTTGACCGTGAAATTGACCACGCCTGTGGTCCCACCGCCCGGGGCCGGGTTCAAGACGGTGATAGGGTAAGTGCCTGACGTTTGGATGTCTATCGCTAGGATTTGTGCATTCAACTGTCTGGAGTTGACCAACGTCGTGGTGCGCGCCAGACCGTTAAAGCGCACCACCGAACTGCTGTTGAAGTTTGTGCCGTTGACGGTGAGCGTGAAGGCGGCGTTGCCGGCCGTCTTGCTGGTTGGACTGATGATGCTCACTGTTGGCACCGGGTTGTTGACGGTTAAGTTGACTGGGCTGGAGAGCCCACTGCCTGTCGGATTGAATACCGTAATAGCGTAAGTGCCGGCGGAAGCCAGATCTGCCGCTGTGATCTGCGCTGTCAACTGGGTGCTGCTGACTAGACTGGTAACACGATCACTGCCATTCCATCTCACCACTGCGCCATTAATGAAGTTGCTGCCGTTGACGGTGAGCGTGAAGGCTGCGCCACCGGCTATTGCACTCTGAGGAGATAGATTAGCTATGGTCGGCGTCGGGTACTTGACATTGAAACTGACTTCGCTGGAGGTCCCGCCACCCGGAGCAGGGTTGAACACGGTGATCGGGAAAGCTCCCGCTGTGGCAATATCAGTAGCCGTAATCTGCGCAGTCAGTTGTGTTGGGCTAACAAAGCTAGTCGTACGGTCAGTGCCATTGAAACGGACCACCGAAGGGCTGACGAATTTTGTACCACTCACTGTAAGTGTGAAGGCAGTTCCACCGACAGTCGCACTCGCCGGTGATAGAACGCTAATCACTGGCACAGGATTAGGCCCGATCACGAGGAAGTCGATAACGTTAGATGAACCGCCACCCGGCGTCGGATTGAAGACCGTAATGGGGTAATTGCCGGCGGTAGCCAGATCTGCCGCCGTGATCTGTGCCGTCAACTCGGTGCTGCCGACGAAGCTGGTGCTGCGGTCATTGCCATTGAATCGGACCATCGACTCATTGACGAAACCACTGCCATGCACGGTCAATGTAAAGGCTGCGTTTCCCGCAACGGCGGTGTTGGGAGAGATGTTGTCGACAGTAGGACTTGGGTTACTTACGAGGAAGTTCACTGCGCCGGACGTAGGGCCATCAGGATTCGCAACTGTGACTGGGAACAAACCCGCGCTCTGAATGTCTGCGGCGGTGATCTGCGCCGTCAACTGTGTGCCATTGACCAGGCTGGTAATACGATCACTGCCATTCCATCTCACCACTGCGCCAGTGACGAAGTTGCTGCCATTGACGGTGAGCGTGAAGGCTGCGCCACCGGTTATTGCACTCTCAGGAGCCAGATTAGTTATTGTCGGCGTCGGGTTATTGACATTGAAACTGAGTTCGTTGGAGGTCCCGCCATCCGGAGCAGGGTTGAACACGGTGATCGGGAATGCCCCGGCTGTGGCAATATCAGCAGCCGTAATTTGCGCAGTCAGCTGTGTTGAGCTAACAAAGCTGGTAATACGGTCGATGCCATTGAAACGGACCACCGAAGCGCTGACGAACTTTGTACCGCTGACTGTCAGTGTGAAGGCGGGTCCACCGACCATCCAACTCGTCGGGGATAGAGCGCTAATAGCAGGCACCGGATTAGGCCCGGTCACGCTGAAGTCAATAACGTTGGAGGAACCGCCACCTGGCGCCGGAGTGAAAACACTGATGTGGAACGTTCCGGCGTTCTCAAGATCTGCCGCGGTGATCTGTGCCGCCAGCTGGGTGCTGCTAACAGAGCTGGTGGTGCGGTCCTGGCCATCAAATCTGACCACCGATTCGTTGATAAAGTTGCTGCCATTTACGGTCAAGATAAGGCCTGCGTCGCCGGCGGCGGCACTGGTGGGAGAGATGCTGTCGAGAACAGGCGCGGGGTTATTGACGGGAAAATTAACCGCGCCGGAGATACCACCGGCAGGAGCAGGATTGACAACCATGATCGGAAACAGACCCGCAGCCTGAATGTCTGCGGCCGGAATCTGCGCCGTCAGTTGCGTGGCACTGACAAAGGTAGTGATTCGGTTGTTACCATTGAACTCCACTACTGAGCCCTCAACAAAGTTCGTACCATTGACGGTCAAGGTGAAGTCGCTGCCACCCACCGTGGCCTCCGCCGGCGACACCGTGGAAATAGACGGCAGCACATTATTGACCGTTAGGTTCATTTCATTTGACGTGCCGCCACCGGTCACGGCGTTGTGGACTTTAACCCCAACTAAACCGGTGGACGAAATGTCAGCCGCTCCGATTTGTGCCCTGAGTTGTGTGCTGCCGACAAAGGTCGTCGGGCGAGGACTGCCATTGATGAGCACCGTTGACTCACTGATGAAGTTCGTGCCATTTACAGTTACAGTAAAGGCATTTCCGCCAGCTGATACTTCGGTAGGTGAAAGGCTCGTAATGGATGGCATATCCACTTCGCTAGTGACCATGAAGCTGTCTATGATCTCGCCCGCCGTGCTCTTGAAGTAGAAGTTCGCTTTGTTTTGCTGCCCATCAACATTGAAAATGCCAAACAACGCGCCTTCGACGGCATTGGGCTGGCAGATAGCGTCTCCAGGCAGGCAGGGAGTTGCATAAATCTTGGCGATCCAAGGCCCCATGACCTCCTGACCACGTCTACTGTTTCCTCCAAGTCCCGACACGAAAACAAAGCTATTGCCTTTTGTCAGTGTCATCATGTTGGAAGTTCCTACCACTGTTTGATTTATCATGCTGCTCAATAGGTGGGTCCGAAAATACGAGTGCTCGTGAGCGGTAGCGATTATTGCGCCACCCGCTCGCGACTCTTCGTAGACTTCCCAACCTGCTTCGTCTTCTTTGCCACCTGCCTGCATGACGTGCATGTTCTTGTGCCAGCTTGAAATAGACCAGACCGAGTGGTCGGCCGCCAGTTGGTCTCTGATGTAGGCGTCGTCATTGCCATAACCAATGGGCGGGTCGATTCCCGCGGAGGTAAAGACGAAGAAGATACCCTTGTAGTGAAAGGCCGACTGCACTCCCAGGTCGCCACACGACGGAATGCCTAGCCGGCTGAATCGATCCTGAATGAGCTTTTGATAACCGGCAGGGCCGTTCCAGGCTGCCTCATCGTGATTGCCTATCAAAGAGAGCACTGGGAAATCTGGGCCGAGAACGCTATTGAGCTGTGCCTCCCAAGCGGCCGGATTGTCCTCATAGTCAAAGTCGCCAGAGATTACGAGAACCTGAGCACCCTCACTCTTAACAAGGTTGAGCGCCGCAACCGAGGTTGGGCCCAAGCCTTGGTCGCCAATGAAGGCGATTTTGAAGTTCGGTGGCGTGGACTCTCTAATCTCACCGCCTGTAACTTTGACAAGCACTGGAGCTGAAGTTGTTACGGCCCCCAGGGTGTCTGTGGCTTTGGCAGTTAGGGAATATGAGCAGATGGGCATACCGGTCCAGGTAAAGCTGTAAGGGAAGGTATTGGCGGTTCCGAGCAAAGTCTTCCCTTGATAGAAGTCGACCTTGGCGATGCCGTCCGTATCAGATGCATCAGCGCTGATCGTGATGGTAGCCGGCGACGGGAACGTCGTTCCGGTGGTAGGACTCGTAATATTTACAGTCGGAGGAAACGAGAGAACCACAGAGACATTCACAGGGCTCGACGTTGTGGTGGCCCCCAGGCTGTCAGTAGCCCTGGCCGCTAACGTGTAGTTGCCCACAGCTACATTGTTCCAGGTAAAGCTGTAGGGAAAGGTCGTATCCGTGGCAAGTACCGTCGAGTCCTGCAAGAACTCCACTTGCATGATGCCATCACTGTCAGACGCGTCTGCGTCGATGGTGACCGTAGCGGGCGCTAAGAAACTGGCTCCACCTGCGGGGCTGGTGATGTTCACGTTTGGCGGCGGTGTTGTAGTGATGAGAAGCTCTGGTGTATTAGTGGCAGCCTGCCGGGAGTTGAACGTAGCATAGGGCGTGCTAGTCGAAGGATTCTTCAGGGCCAGACTTACCAAATGACGTTCTGCATTTATCTCTGACTTGACAAACGAGGTGACATCCCACTCGTACAGCCCAGCCACATTGTCCGCAACCGTCACTGACGCTAGAGCGGTTGAGCCAGAGTTGGGTTTGTTGGACCATGTAATGCTCATCTCAGTCCAGGTTGTATTAGACACAGGAAAAACCTGGGTGGCGACATTCGCGTCGGAGGTGTCGTTCAACTGGCCCGTCAAACGAAGTTTAGCGTCGGTGACGCTCTCAGATCCGAGACCGCTTAAATCAAACTTCAAGTAGGATTCGAACTCTGACGTTCTGGAGCGCAGTTCCGTTGCCGCACCAAAGTTGCTGCCCGTTGCGGCGGCCGACACGTAAGCGTCCTCTACAGGCGCAAGAGCTCTAAACGTGGTGGGCACGAGCGCGTTCGCGCTCAGATTGATGCTGGGTCCTAGTTTCGTTTGGCTGGTTGGTGTGGGTATTTCAAGTCGAACATTACCTGTTGGGTCGAGACCGGACAGGTGAGGTGTGGAAGCCGGCCTGCTTGAAGATGGTAGAAGTATTAGACTTGTTAAAAGTGTGAATAGGGTGAACCAGGATACCTGGCGCGGGCGACGACTACTTGAATTGCGTGAATACGGCATGAGAGTCATGAGTCATATAGGAGCCTGCGCGAAAGGAGACGGTGGCGGTCTTCGCGATCTTGTATAGATGTACCTCAGTTCGGAAGTTTCCAAAGTCGACAGATCTTCTCGTGTCAGTCAACCGCACTCTTTAGGTCAGCAGCCTCGCCACGCTAAAAACTTCTCAGCCAGACAAGCCTCAAGTTTTACTGCAGAGATGCTAGCGTAATACCTCGCGGCGTTCTTGCGTCTATTTCGAGCAGTTCGCCTATCTCGGATAGTTCTCAAAGATCGCTAAGATCGCCATCCGCAGATTACATCGATTACACCGATTAGCTTCGAGCTTTAGCCACTACGGTGGTGAAAGCCGGCGCCTTTAGCGAGTACGGAAGCACGGTCGTTCTCATGAGAATAGCTAGCCCAATGGCCTCAAGCCACTAAATGGCCCAACCGCGCTCCTTCCTGGTCAACGCCGCTGGTCGCTAAGATGCATTCTCAAATAGCTCGGCGCTGGCCACTCCTTCTTCGATCCTTTTCAAACAAAATCCATGTTCCTCTGGACACCTGTGCCGCCACAGATTGCCTAGGAAGGTTTTGTTTATTGAGGACATAGTTGCGCTTTTTGGAAGCCCGTGGTTGCAAATCTGTATTCATTCTTCACGTTGTAAGAACGCGAATCTTATGAAATCTGCGATAGACACTCCCTCCAAAGCGTAATAGCCTTTTCCAACGAAGGACTCTCTGGCTCGCGGGACGATCCTTCTTCCAATCCAAAAGGAGACGAGAAAAATATGGAGCGGAAAATACTTTATTTCACAGCGCCCTTGTTGCTCGTTGTCTTGACAGTCGCATCCCTCCTCTCACCACGTTCCTGAGATGTGGAAGGAAACTTCGAAAGGACTAAATCAATTCATGTATCGGTTCTCTACATTCTTCTTAGGGATGATGGTGATCTTACTTACGACGGTTATTCCGGCATCGGCCCAATCAGCCAAAGCTTCCGTAGGTGGACGGGTCTTGGATCAAAATCAGGCTACAATCACCGGAGCCCAGGTAAGTTTAAGTAATAAGAGCGCAAATAAGGAGACCACGGTTGTTACTAATGCAGATGGTGGGTATCGGTTTGACGAGCTTCTGCCGGGTGAGTACGAATTGACGGCGGTTGCCGGAGGTTTTTCCACTGCCAATCAAACTATCTTCCTCAAGTCTGGCGAACTTGGTGATATCGACCTGACGCTGCAGCCCTCTTCGCTTGCGGAAGCGGTGGTCGTCACCGCCAACCATTTGTTAATAGACGCTGAAACAGTGGAACGCACTCCAGGGGCTGTCGACATAATAAATAATGACACTCTGGAATCGAGTCGCGTCCTCAGTTCCTCCGAGGCGTTGCGCAAGGTCGCGGGGCTGAATGTCCGTGACGAAGAGGGGTTCGGTCTGCGTCCTAATATTGGTATTCGAGGACTGAATCCGACCCGGTCGACAAAGGTGCTTTTGCTTGAGGACGGTCTTCCGCTGACTTATGCACCTTACGGCGACAACGCGTCGTACTACCACCCACCAATTGACCGCTTTGAGAGTGTTGAAATCCTGAAGGGGTCAGGGCAGATTCTTTACGGCCCGACAACTGTCGGTGGGGTCATCAACTACGTAACTCCGGCACCCCCAATTAAGGCTTCTGGTTTTGTGACTCTCACGGGCGGAAATCGTGACTATTTCAATGGTCATATCAACTATGGGGGAACCTGGAGGAGTACGGGTCTGCTCTTTGATTACACGCGGAAACAGGGCGAGTTGGCGCGCCAAGACCAGCGATCTGGGATAAACGATCTTAATTTCAAATCAGTTTCTGCTTTTGGCATGAAGCATGCGCTGACTTTCAAGGCGAACTACTACGGAGAACGTTCCAATATCACCTACTCCGGTCTTACAGAAGCAGAGTATCAGGCCAATCCGCAGCAGAGCATTTTCAGAAATGATTTCTTCGATGGTGATCGTTTTGGTGGCTCGGTGACACACGCCTACGTTCCTAATAATGAGGTTACGCTGACCACGAATGTTTATGGATCAATCTTCTATCGCGACTGGTGGAGACAGTCGAGCAACTCCGGCGAACGCCCGAACCGCCTTAACCGGTTAGCTGGTGGCGATCCGGATTGCAGGAGTATGGCCGATCTCCATACGACCTGCGGTAATCAAGGGAGGCTCCGCAAGTATTATGTGCGAGGAGTGGAGTCGCGCATGCGTGCGAATTTCACGTTTTTGGGCGTTAGCAGCGAAGCTGACTTCGGCGGCCGCATTCACTTTGAAACGCAAGATCGCCAGCAGCAAAATGGGGACACGCCAAACGCAAGGAGTGGTGTCATCGTCGAAAATAACGAACGCAAGAATTCGGCCCATTCGGTCTTCCTTCAAAATCGCTTCCGGCTGCGGGACTTGACAATCACCCCTGGTATTCGCGTCGAACACATTAAATTTCAACGCACGAATCGTTTAGCAAACGGCGGAGCCGGTGTAACTGGCCGTACCGAATTGACGCAGGTAGTTCCGGGCATTGGGATCTCTTACCACCCGACGAGTAGGCTGACGTTATTCGCTGGCATGCACAGAGGGTTTGCGCCTCCGCGTACTGAGGACATCATTAACAATGCGACTGGCGGCACTGTGGATTTGGATTCGGAATTGAGCTGGAATTATGAAGTCGGAGTCCACAGTCTGCCTGCCAAGGGTTTCCGGTTGGACGCGACACTATTTCGGATGGATTATGAGAACCAAATAGTTCCAGCCAGTCTTGCTGGCGGCGTTGGCTCGGCGTTCACCAATGGTGGTGAAACACTTCATCAGGGAGTCGAGGTCACGGGTCGTGTCGACACTGGCACTATTCTCAGTTCACCCCACAACTTCTATCTGAGAACGGCATTCACCTATTTGCCAACCGCGAAGTTCACCGGTACGCGCTTCAGCAGCGTGAGCGGTTTTGGCAACGTCAGTGTTAGTGGGAATCGACTCACGTATGCTCCCGAGCAGCTTCTCAACGTGGTTTTCGGATACTCTCACTCAAAGGGTGTGGATACTTTTCTCGAGGGCATTTATGTTGGCCGCCAGTTTGGAGATGATTTGAATACGATTAACCCAACGGCAAACGGTCAGCGCGGGGTAATCCCTAGTTATACAGCGTGGAATGCAACCTTTAACTACAAGGCCGAGGCAGTGCGCTCGACATTCTTTATCACACTGAAGAATCTCTTCGATCGAACCTACATCGTAGATCGCTCGCGTGGCATATTGCCTAGTAGCCCCCGGCTCGTCCAGGCCGGTATTAAATTCTCTCTTTAATGAATTGGACCAGCAACGGTTCGGGCTCCTTTCCACAACGAGTAGTCCTAGCGTGCACACCGCTATTCCTAAGCCCGATTTTTAAGGGGACCAGAAGAGTGATGAGCAAACAGGGCATGTCACTCACGGCTCCGTTCAGCCGCTGGGGTGTGCGACAAATTTATGGGCTGGTTGGTAACTAGTCAGCGGTTTATCTGACTGTCTGCTTCAATTGCCTCGGCACCACGTTCATAATCATTGATGATGTCAGGAGACCATAACCAACGAAACTTTGACTCAGTCAAGAGTCTTAGAAGCTGCCGCTTTGGTGAGGCTAATCCTGGCCGATCGCGACGTACCAGGAACATCGTCAAGACAATTTGTGCATCCACCACAACGCGCAGTTCATCCTGGCTTCTTCTTGGATGATTAAGCTGCGTGCTCACCCATGCGACACCTTGCGAGAGGATTTGCGACTACGTCTTCGAGCTCCGCGCAATGCTCCACCAACGAGCGTTTCCATTTCTTCATCTTCAGATGTTGGAGCCTCCACTGGTCCAGACTTCACGCGTTCCTGCACACGCGCGAAAGTCGTCTCCATCTCCGCAACGAGCAGATGTAACAACGCACGCCGCATGTCTTCTAGGGTGGCGAAAGGCACGACGGCTGCTTCTGGTTCGCCGTGTATAGTAAGCACAACGCTTCCCTTTGCTGCGAGCTCCAGCGTGCGACGCATTTCGGCGCGTGCGTCCGCAACCGCCATAAACTTTTGCGGCCGACCGAGGTATGAGGCTACGCGTAGAAGGGCGGCTGCCTTGTCGTCCGTGCTGGTCGTAACTTTCTTCATAAGAACTACTCCCTGGGGACTCTATTGTACAGACTGTTGTACAGAAAAGGAAGGACATACAGAAAAGGAAGGACTTGAGATTTCAGGAGAATTCGGGTATAGCCGTAGCCTCGGCCCATGCAGAATTACATGTTTTTGATGGATGAACCCCACATTGTAGATCGCGGACACGTGTCGGTCAGCCGTTACGTTTGCGCCACGCTTGGTAAGCCGCGATCCATTCAAAGCCCTCCGGATACGGCGCAATCCATTCCAGGGAGTTGATTTCCACGAGATATGCGCGTCCTTTACGGCGGCACACGGCCAAAATTCCGTTACCGGACTTCGGCCACTCGAAGCGGGTAACTTCAACCGTCTCACCGATGACCTTCCCACGAAAGGGACAGACCACGTGCTCTTCAATCATGGTAAGCAAAGCCGTGTGCTCCTCTTCTTCACCGTAGCAATCAACCGTTGCTTCGGCAATCAACTCATCGAGCCGCGCTCTATTGATTGGGTTGTACATTCTCAGAAGAGTTCAAAGTAAGATTCCTGACCCAGGTGCTTGATGTATCGTTTCGCCAACGTGGCCAGGGGACCACCCTTCCCGATCTCGACCCAATCGTCGATACTTCCCAAGTAGCAATAACATCGGGCCTGATATAAGCGCCTCTTGTCGTCAACAAGCACGAATTGAAGCTCCGCATGATTGGACCAAAGCTGCTGCGTGGCGTTGTCCATGATCGCTCGAGGCCGCAAGGAGCCAACCGCCAAAGTTCGTCAATCAAGTCTTCCTTCCGTTCCGCAACGTACACGGTTGGAACTCTCAGCTTGCACTCAATCCTGCTGTCCTTTAAGCGAGGAATAAGATCCAGCTCTCGCTTGCCGACAGCCACCTCGGTGTCCGGGATCAGTTTGGGCAGGACCTTCCGTCGGATACCTGCCCGTTCGGATTCTCATAGATTTCGAAGCCCTCCGGGACAGCCTCGACAGTCGGAGCCTTAGCGTTCATCGAAAAGAAATATCTGGGCTTGCCGGCCTTCGTCTCGTCGACATGAAGGTGATACTTCTGCCCTTTTCTGTTTGTGTACTTGATAGGCATGATTAAACTCGCAGGCGATAAACGGCTATTCCTGATTATCGCTCGCTTCTCAAAATCTCGCTTGCTGCCTCGGATTGAATATAATAGCACCATGACATTTTAGCGCTGCGCGAGTGTTTCGCGTCGTCTCAGATTCCTTAGTTGCCGAATTCCGAGCGTATGTCGAACGGTTCTTCAGGTGAGGTGCGCGAGCCCGTATCTCCGACTGCCAATCATCTAGAATCGTTGAAACACCTTCCTCCAGATCGCAAACATCTTGCTGTGACAGCTCTCAAACTGTCACTGACCATGGGGGTCTTGGTACCAAGGGCGAGTTAGGGCTGTGCAGTTTCACCGTCAATAAATAAGCCAAAGCCGCATTTTTCTAGGAGTTCCACAGATGTAGCGAACCATTTCCTGAAACTTTGGACGTTTACATTGAGGAAAGTTGTCCACAAATTGGCCACAAATGAAAAACGGTCGCCAAGCGCTGGGGGCCGTAAGTTGTTGATATGATTGGTAGCGGGGGGGAGGCTCGAACTCCCGACCTTGGGGTTATGAATCCCACGCTCTGACCAGCTGAGCTACCCCGCCACGTTTAGAATCAACAACTTACAGACTCTGTGAGCTTAGCTAAGAGCCAACTTGTGACGGAATCTTATCATGGAGCACCACATTTGATGGTGGTACCGTCGATCACGGCTTGAGAAGAAATCGTTTTTGCTGTTTGTTTAGATGCTTCGAACTAGCGTGCGAGAGAGCGTGGGAGTTTTGCCCCCATGGTCGGACAATAGTGTGGTCTGCCTGTAGTTGCATCAAAAGCTACTATTTGGAAACTTAAAGATCTGTCTCATCCAATTCTTCGAAGTGCGCAGAGTCGAAAGCAGAGTGCCCAGCTGACGAGATCTGGCTATGCATGACGCTTCAATGCCTCGGGCGTTATTTATGTAGTTTTGGAGCTTCTTCATGTATCTCAGCCCTTTCCCAGGAAATTGACTTCTGCCCGTTATAAAAGATGAAGTAGCAACGAGAGACGGGGTCGTTTTGCAACGGGGCTTGGTGTCCCGGCACACTAAATCCGTGATAGGCTTTTCGTCAGGGGAGGAACTGGACTATGGCTGCTGACATTGAACAGGAGTTAATCGAGAAGGTACGCACTTTGCCCCTCGAGAAACAAAAGAAGGTATTGAGTTATGCCGAAGAACTGCGACAGCAAAACGGAGGCGAAGGCTCACGAGTCGAAGACCTGACGATCTGGGAAATGGTCAAGGATGTCATTCTTGAAGTGCCCGCTGAAGCTTGGGAGGAATTGCCGAAGGATGGTTCCCGTAACGTTGACCA
>DATEUF010000072.1:0-3233 GCA_035283325.1 Pyrinomonadaceae bacterium
GTTGATTTTCTGTCGCGCCGAACCGTCAGGCTGGTGACATTGGCAGGACCGGGCGGCGTTGGCAAGACCCGCCTCGCTATCGAAGTTGCCCATCGCATGGCAGGCGTTTTCGCCCATGACATCTGTTTCGTTGAATTAACTGGGGTTACTGATGAAAAGTCCGTGGATGACGCAGTCGCTGCGGAACTGCATTTGCCGACCAGCATCGGCCGATCATCCACGGGAGCAATATTGGATTACCTGCGCGGCAAAACCATGCTTCTGGTGCTGGATAATTGCGAACATCTGGTGAAAGCATGTGCGCGACTCGTCCAAATGCTCTGTCGCGATGCCGGAGGGCTGACCGTGCTTGCGACGAGCCGTATCCCGCTTCACATTGACGAGGAACATGTAGTCCGGCTGGAACCATTTGCAATCCCCGCAGTCAATGACATAGAACAACTCACGGTTGTGGACGCTCTGAGATTTGACTCAGTTCAACTGTTCACAGACCGAGCCGCACAATCGCTGCTGCAATTCAAGGTAAACGATGCGAATGTGACGGCGGTTGTTCGTATCTGCCAACAGCTTGACGGTATCCCATTGGCGATTGAGATCGCCGCCGCACAAGCCCGCGCGCTGCCTATCGACGCAATTGCCGAACGGTTGGACCAACGCTTCGCCTGGCTGAATAAGCGGGCGGGCGAAACCCCATCACGACAACGCACTTTACACACCTTGATTGACTGGTCTTATGGACTCTTGAATGCCCAAACGCGCTCAGTATTACTCCGCTTATCGGTCTTTGCTGGAGGGTGGACATTGGAAGCCGCCGAAGCAGTCAGTTCACCTGATGAACCGTGTGCCGATTTACTTGCTGAACTGGTCGACCACTCACTGGTGGTTTTTGGGGCTGATCTCGAGCATCGACGCTATGGTATGCATGAGATCATCCGTCAGTTTGCCCAGGAGTATTTACGCGGCAGCGATCAAGAGCCCAATGTGTTGGAACGTCATGCCAAATATTATGCACAGCTTATCTCCCGAGCGGCAGAAAACCAAACGGGGCAACCGTTCCCTGAGAGACTGCAGATCGCTGTAAATGATCACGATAACCTGCGACAAGCGTTTGAATGGTTGCTCGCTCACGATCGCGAGCAGGCACTTGCTCTGGTCGCACAATTGGGCACACAGTTGAATTTCTGGGAACTGGGCGGATTTTTCCAGGAAGGACGTCGCTGGCTACAGCGCGCATTGGAAGACACTCAGGGTTCGGTTTCGATCGAGCGGGCACGAGCCCTGCTGGCAGCGGCCGAACTGTCCTCAGCGATCACCGATTTCGACTTGGGGTTACAGTGTGTTCAGCAAGCTCAACAGTTGTTTCAGCAACTCGGCGATCAGCGGGGGATGATTGACGCCAAGTTGACGTATTGCAATCTAGCCGTACTTGCTGGCGTAGACACAAATAATCAAGCGCAGGCTGAAGAAGCGCTTGGGATGGCCGTGCAGATCTCCTATATGGTCGGGATAGCAAGAGCCCAGGAAATGATGAGAACAATTGCTTACAATGCCAATATGCCTGAAACAGCGCTTCAATATGGTCTCCCAAGTATTGCACTGTGGCGCGAATTGGAAAATCCATTTGAACTCGCAAGAGCCCTCACGAATGCTGGTACAGCTTTGTTGGAAATCGGCGAATACATGGCAGCGAGACAGGCATTCCTCGAAGCCCGAGACCTCTTTCGTTCACTGGGCTACCAACGAGGCGTTGCCACGACCATACATAACCTGGGAGAAACGGCTTATAAGATGGGGGAGTATGCAAATGCCAGGGAACACCTCTCCGAATCCCTTCGTATTCGCCAACATTTGGGCCTACCTCGAGGCTATCCTTACTCTTTTGAACTTCTCGCCCAGGTCAACGAAACGGAAGGACGCTACGAACAAGCGGTTCAACTCCTGGCGGCAGCCGAGACCTTGCGGATCCGCATTGGCGCGCCGCTCGAACAAGTCGCACAGAAGCATGTCACAGCTGTATTGGTCAGCGCACGCACTCACCTTGGTGATGTGGCATATGGACTGGCATGGTCGAAAGGCGCGACGATGACCACCGAGCAAGCGATCGCACTCGCGCTGAGTTGAGTGAGCTTGTATCTAATAGTCGTAATTGAACATGCAGATCATTTCCGTTTGACAAAGGTCTGGAGGAAATTCAACGGCTCTCGTTCAACGTTTTACCGTTGGAAACAGAAACATGATAAAGAGGGACGATCTGGATTGTATAGAGAAAGACCATCGCGTATCGCCCACCACGCAGGATGTCTGCTGAAGTGGTTGGGAAGATCCTGGAAATCCGGGTGGAATATCAACTAGGGCCTTACGAATTATGTATTATCTGGACCGCTACTATGGGGGCAAGAGCTCAAAATTCACGGTGCCCCGAGTATTGAGAGCCACGGGATAAGCCGGTCGCGCAGAAATTCTTTGAGGCTGTCGAACAACAAACGGCGCGGCGATTCGAGTAGGCTCAGAGTCTGAGCAATGGTCGGGACGATGAGCGTGGGGTCGCTGATGGGCGCGAGTGAAATGAAGAAAACGCCATCGGCGAAAGAGTCCTGCGCCTCGTGCGCGACGCGCAAAGCCAGGCTGGTCTTGCCCACACCGCCGGGGCCGGTGAGCGTAATGAGGCGCACATCCGGGCGGCGCAGGAGTTGGCGCAGAGTCGCTGTCTCTTGCTCGCGCCCGAGGAGAGGCGTGAGCAGATTAGGCAGGTAAGGCCCGGGCGCGAGTTCGCGCGGTGGTTGATGGCTATTCGCCGACACGGCTTGAGACATCCTACATCCCTCAGGATAGTGAGGTTTGCCCGGTGAATGGAACGGGCCGGTCAGAATGAGGGAAGGAGTTATTGTATATCAGGTGGACCGGATTTCCGAGCAATGGTTCTGATGAATTAGGCCGACCTTCGCAATTCAGACTTGATCAATCCAGGGGCAATCTGGCACAGAAAACGACTTCTCGGCGGCAGTGATTGATTGAGTCCTGCCTCGATTTTGAGGTGTGGAATCTGGGGGAACGCCGGGGGCTGATCGAAATCGGCTTGCATTTTGAAAGCCAGGACCGCGCGCGAAACCTGGCCTTGCTCGCAGGGTTCTCGCGCCGGATGGTGGAGGTGAAGGCGAGCCTCGGCCCACAGTGGGAGGCCGAGCCGTGGGACAAGGGCTGGACGAAAGTGTACGAGACAGTTTCCTACCAGC
>DATEUF010000073.1:0-35779 GCA_035283325.1 Pyrinomonadaceae bacterium
TACGCCGGCGTGGATCGCCACTGGCAAAACTCTTAGTTACACAAAACTAGATTGACGCGCCAACACAAAAAAAGAGCTTGACAGAACAACTCAGATGTCTGACTGCGATTTATTCAATTGGATAGATAAGTTCCGCTTGAATGGTCAGGTCGATTTTGAAACCTTTTTTCTTAAGTAAACGTAAACCTCAGGGAATGAATACGACTGCCGTTGCCGCTGTTTTCTCCAACTTTAACTCGGCTACTGACCGGGATTTAGTGCTGACGGCCGCCACCGGTGTGGAGGGCTGTTTTGAAGAACTAGTCAGGCGCTATCAACGGCCGATTGTAGCCTATGTCTACCGGATGGTTGGTGACTATGAAGCGGCGCTCGACCTGACCCAGGAGATATTCATAAAAGTCTACGCCTCGCTCTCCCGTTATCGCTCTGAGTTCAAATTTTCAACCTGGATTTACAAGATTGCTCATAACGCCTCCGTGGATCATTTGCGTAGAAACGCAGGCCGTGAAAGATCGCTCGTCAAAGGTCCTGAGGGCGACCATTATGACCTGCCCATTGAGAGTGGCAAGCTGAGTCCTGAGCAGGAGAGTGAACGAGAAGAGCGCCGGATGGAGATCGAAACAGTTGTTCGCATGCTTCCGGCGCCTTACCGGGAACTGATTGTGTTGCGTCACTCGCAGGACATGACTTACGAAGAGATTGTCGAAGTTACTGGATTGCCGCTTGGTACCGTGAAGAACCGATTATTCCGCGCCCGCGAGATGATGCGCCAACAGTTCTTGCACCGAGGCATCACAGGACTTTAGTTAGCTCGTTTCAATGATTGATGCGTTCAGGTAATCTCCGCTGCCAGACTGATGTTATTGTTGCCTACATAGAGGGCGATTTGGACCAGTTTGAGCAAGCAAAACTTGAGGACCACCTGCGCGAGTGTGAGCAGTGTTCGAGTGAATTGCAGACGCAGCGGCTATTGTTGGCAGAACTGGATACGTTTCTTGCCTCAGCGCCACCCCTTCCTGTTCCCCGCAATTTTGCGCGCGTCGTGGCGGCCAATGCTGAAAGCGATATGAGCGGGGCGCGAGCCAGTACGGAACGGAAGCGCGCACTGCGTTTTTGCCTGGTACTGGTGTTGGCTGCGTTTGCCTTGCTGGGGGCAACCACACGCAGCTCCGTGCTCGACAACATCCGGCTGGTCGGCAGCCAAATTCTCGGTGTTCTTGGTTTGCTTTGGATGGCCCTGCGTGATGCGGCGTTAGGGTTGATTGTGATCCTGCGAGTCCTCACGCAGGGGCTTCTGCCGGATTCATACTTGGTTGCTCTCACTGGTTTCTTGTTTCTGGCGTTTGCTCTTATTTTGCTCTCTCTCCTGATCTCAAGCTACCACCGCTATCGCCGGATGCGCCTTTTGGAATAGCGACTAAAAGTCTCATGGGGCTAATTCTGGCATCACCTGTAGACAACCTGCTTATGTGGCCCTGGCGCTATGCTACTTCGGGCCGGCAAGCGTTTTTCAGAGCAGGCTGGATGCTGGCGGCAATGCTGCTGGTTGTTGGCAGTATTAACGCGCAGGGCAGCAGCACTGAGCCGAGTCCGGTTGATAACGCGTACGTCGTAGAGGGAAGCAGCGACACCATCGCGTATGGGCTGGGGCGTTCACTGAAAATCACTGGGACCGTCAAGGACGGCGCCGGCGCAATCGCCCTCGGAGGAGATGTGATAGTGGAGGGGGTTGTGGAAGGAGACGTGGCAGCGATTGGAGGCTCAGTGATTCAGCTGCCGGGCGCGCGCATTGGTGGTGATGTCATCGTGGTTGGCGGCACCTATCGCCATCTCGACAAGACCCCAATTCGTAATCCGGCGAGTACCACCATCATGTATGCCGGGTACGAGGCAGAACTTCGTAATATGATGCGAGACCCGGCGAGTCTACTGACTCCCAGGTGGTCGCCAGCCTTCATTGGCTTGCGCGTTCTTGCTTTGCTCTTCTGGTTCATCGTCTCGCTTGCTTTAACTGCTGCCATGCCCGGCACCATAAGCCGGGGCATAGCCCGTCTACAATTGACCAGTCTGAGAGTGGCTGTGATCGGCTTCGTTGGGACGGTAGTTATTGGAGTCGGTGTCCCGTTTACCGCACATCATATGCCCACTCCCATCAGCGTAGCTGTCGGTCTCATGGCGCTTCTGCTGATTCTGGTGGCGGGACTCTTTGGTCGGGTTATTATTTATGCCGCTACCGGGCGCTGGTTGCAGCGAAAGTACGTGCCGGTGGGCAAAAGCTCGGAATCTGTAGCCCTGTTTTTAGGAACCTCTTTCTGGATCGTCCTCTCCTCGCTTCCTTACATCTGGCCCCTCGCTGTTGCCGTGGTTTTGGTCACAAGTCTCGGGTTGGCGCTAACGGCTCGTTACCGCGTCGGTTGGGACCGAAGGCAAGAAATCTAGTCGCATCTGGCGCGCAAAATATTCAGACAAAATCCCATGTCGACGCATCAAACACGTTGCGGCGCACCCTAGCAGGCGGTGCAAGCTTTTCGAACACAAATCTTGGAGTCGGCGAGGTTATTAGGAACCCGGAACCGGGGTTGTTCTTATGAGCAGCAGGGAGGATTTCATGAGAGTGGTTCTTGTTTCACTTTCCTTTGCTTTACTGACAGTGGTCTCTCAGCTTGCGACGGCCACAGGTTTAGCTGTTCAACCCCAGGCCCCGAATAGTCCCCAAAAGGATTCAGATTCGAACATCACTGCCAACGGCGTCATTGGTGAAGTGAAGGCAATCGACGCAACTTCCAGACAACTGATAGTGAAGACCGATGCAGGCTCCATTGTCACAGTGGCGCTGGAAGAGAAGACCGCATATCTGCGTCTCGCTCCCGGAGAGAAGACGTTAACCAATGCCACCAAAATCGCACTCGGCGACATAGGAGAAGGCGACCGCGTTTGGGCGCGTGGAAAAGTTGCGGATGATCGCAGATCTTTGCCGGCGGTGGCGTTGGTGGTGATGAACAAGGTCGACATCGCGAGGAAACAGGAGCAAGAACGGGCGGAATGGAAAAGGCGTGGGATACTAGGCGTTATCACAGCGCTTAAACCCGAGAACAAGGAAATAACGATCTCCAGCCGTTCATTAGCGGGCACTCAGTCGGTCGTTATTCCGGTGACCGAAAAAGTTGAGCTTCGTCGGTATGCGCCAGATTCCATAAAATTCAACGACGCGAAGCCAAGCGAATTTGGTGAGCTTCAGGTAGGCGACCAGCTCAGAGCTCTTGGCGAACGCAGTGCGGTTGGAACACATTTTGCCGCCGAGAAGATAGTGAGCGGTGCGTTTCGCATCGTGGCAGGAACCGTGTCTGCGGTAGACGCCGATACTGGGGAGATCAAGATTAGCGACCTTGAGAAAAAGCGGCCCTTGACCATCCTAGTCAAACAGGACGCCGTGATGCGCAAGTTTCCAGCGGCAGGCGAGATAGGTTCGATGGGAATGTTTCGAGGTGGTCCCGGCACGGGCGCGGGACCAGGTGGTTCCGGTCAGGCCGGAGGGTCTGGACGAGCGGCGAGAGAGGAAGCCGGTACAACGTCTCGAGGGCCTGCGGGCGGTGCGTCACGCGGTGGCGGAAATTTTCAGGACTTCATCGAGCGATTACCGACCATCAGTCTGGCTGACATCAAAACGGGCGACACGATAATCGTTTCCAGTACAAGAGGTGCGGATCCGGTTCGGCTAACTGCGATCAGCCTTATCTCAGGCGCCGATACTCTCTTGAGTATGGTAGCGGCCCGTCAGCAACAGGGTCAGGGGCAAACAGTACCCAATCCGGCAGTCGGTCTGGGAACTGGAATTCAATTCGGCATAGGGCTGCCGTAGTGGACATTTGAAGATTGAGCGATCACCTGTTCGAAGATGAATAAGTTGACAAGCTTTTTCCGGTTCGGTTTTGCCATCTGTTTTGTATTGGTTTTGTGTGACGCGCTTGCGATTGGGCAGCAGGGCCGGGGGACCATACGTGGGCTCATTACCGATGAGTTAGGTGCCGCCATCGTCGGCGCGAGCGTTACTTTGACCGATGAGAGCGGCAACCAGAAAAACACTGTTACCAGCGGCGAAGGCGTTTATTTTTTTAACGGACTCGCACGGGGCAAATACCTTCTCAGTGCTGCCGCCCAGGGATTTGCTGCTTCAGATGAACTGGAGGTGGACCTTGCCGCCGGTGAACGGTCGAAGACTGACCTCACGTTGCAGGTTGTCATTGAAGAGGAGGTAACAGTGGCAGCCGAAACGCCCCTGAGCACGGAGCCGACAGGCAACGCGAATCAGACCGTAATTACCGGGAAAGATCTGGATGCGTTGCCGGACGATCCTGACGAACTTGCCGCTGCATTACAAGCCCTTGCCGGACCATCCATGGGCCCAAACGGTGGTCAAATCCTGATCGATGGGTTCTCCGGAGGACGATTGCCGCCGAAAGAGGCGATTCGGGAGATACGCATCAACCAGAACCCGTTCGCTGCAGAAAACGACCAGCCGTCAGGACGGATCGATATTCTAACGCGTCCCGGGACCGAGAAGCTTCGCGGTAGTTGGTTCTTCAACTTTGAAGATGAGAGCCTGAATTCACGTAACCCTTTCTCAAATAGTCGCACGCCATATCAGGTTCGTCAGTTTGGCGGCAACCTCAGCGGTCCCGTGGTAAAAAAGAAAGCCTCATTCTTTCTCGATTTTCAGCGACGCGAGACCAACGATAACGAGCTGGTGACTGCAACCATTCTGGATGAAAATCTAGATCCTGAATTTCTGGGTTTTGGCGTTGTTGCTCCGCGAAGAAACACGACGTTTAGTCCACGCCTCGACTATCAGCTAAACACCAACAATACCCTGGTCGCTCGCTATAGCTACAGCCGCAATAGACTAGCAAACACCGGCATAGGGGGTTTCTCACTTCCCGAACGCGCCTACAACACCGCTTCCTCGCAGCAAACTATTCAGCTTACGGAAACGGCTGTGCTGAACGCCTCAATGATCAACGAGACCCGATTTCAGTACTCACACAACCACAATGAGAGTTTTGGCGATAATACCGTTCCAGTACTTGACGTGAGCGGGGCTTTTACCAGCGGTGGTTCACAGGTTGGGCTGGTCAGCAACGTCAACAGAAGCTGGGAACTGCAGAACTTTCTGAGTTGGCAAACCGGTACCCACGCGCTGAAGTTTGGCGGCCGCGTTCGCGCCGTTCGGATTACTGACACGAATCCAAATAACTTCGGCGGCACGTACAGGTTCACCGGCGCCTTTGTTCCGCAACTGGACGTAAACAACCAACCACTTCTGAATCAGCCACCCGTTTTTGTCGACAGCCTGGAACGTTACCGGCGCACACTACTGGGTCAGCAGTTAGGTCTCACACCTCTGGAGATCCGGACAATAGGAGGCGGAGCGGCACAGTTCAGTATTTCTGCCGGTAACCCTCGGGCGAGCGTGAGCCAGTTTGATGTGGGGCTTTACGCCCAGGACGATTGGCGCGTGCGTCCTAATCTTACCGTCAGTTACGGCTTGCGCTACGAAAATCAGAGCAACATTCATAGCCCCCTAAACTTCGCTCCGCGTGTGGCTTTGGCCTGGTCGCCGGGAGCGGCAGACTCCACACGACCACCGCGCATGGTGATCCGCGCCGGGGCGGGCGTCTTCTATAATCGATTCAACGAGAGCAATACACTGCAAGCACATCGTTTCAATGGGGCGGGTACACAGCAGTTCTTCATTACGGAGCGCCCACTCTATGAGAATCGTTTGTTTGTTCCGCCAGTAGCCTCCCCACTGGATCTTTTTCCGGCGCTGCCTGACCTTTCCAGCCTGACGTCTGAACGTCAAATCATCTGGCACGTAGCAGATGACCTGCAAGCGCCAACGGTTTACCTGGGAGGTGTTCAGGTAGAAAGACAACTGCCCTACAAGTTCACGATGTTTGCCGGTTACTACACGATCCATATTCAACATGTGGTGCGTGCTCGAGACATAAATGCGCCACTGCCTGGTTCTATTTCTGCTGATAGTCCAAATGGCGTGCGTCCGTTTGGAGACGTTGGTGAGATTTACCAATACGAGTCGAGCGGCCGTTTCGACCAGAACCAAATGTTTGTGGGTGTCAACAATCGACTTAACCGGACATTCTCATTTTCAGCCAACTATTCATTGAGTAAAAGCCAGAACGACTCCGATGGTCTGTTTCCGGTGAACTCCTACGATCTAACAGGCGAGTATGGACGGGCCGGTTTCGATGTGCGTCATCGCTTCAACTTCTTTGGAACGATCAACCTGCCCTGGCAGGTGACACTGAATCCGCTGGTAACTGCGACTTCGGGTCGTCCTTTCAATATCACCAACGGACAGGATACAAACCTGGACCGGTTATTTACCGAGCGGCCGTCTTTCGCTCCAGCAGGGGTCGATTGCAGTAACCCTCCTGCTAACATCATCTGCACGAGCTTTGGTAATTTCAATTTGCGGCCAGCGCCGGGCGAACAACTCATACCTAGAAACTTCGGACAGGGTCCAGGCTTCTTCGTCGTCAACTTGAGAGTTACGAAGACCTGGAACTTTGGAAACTTACCTTCGAGTCGCGCTGCCAATTCGGGCCAGGGGCAGGGCACACAAACCGCAACTGCTCGGGACGCCGGAGGCGGCCGTGGGAGGACGCCACGCATTCCCAGCGGTGGCGGCGGCCCGGGCGGCGGGTTCGGTGGCGCGGGTCGCGGCGGAGGCTTCCGAGGAATCGGTGGACCCGGAGCGAATGGCGCCGAAACGAAGCGCTATAGTCTTCAATTTTCTATCAACTTCTCGAATATCTTCAATCACGTGAATCTGACGACGCCCGTGGGGAATCTCTCGTCCAGCTCCTTTGGTGAGAGTCTCGGGCTCGCCGCTCCTTTTGGAGGCTTTGGGGGAGGCGGTGGTGGCTTTGGCGGTGGCAGTGGTGCTGGCAATCGACGGGTTACGGCCCAGCTGCGATTCAACTTCTGAAGGACTGGCTTTGACGAAAGGTACACTAGTGAAGACTGTCTATTGGTCACTTCTCGCGATCTTCATAATAGCCGTTGGTGCATCGGGCTCATTTGCCTGGGGTGAGTTGCAGGAGAAGACAGTTGCGCCGGCAAACGGTCTGAGCGGCGGGACCATGATCACCACGACCACCCCACCACTCGAACTGGCTCGCGCTGCTTTTGTTGCTCACGGCGGCGAGAAGTTTTGTGACCTCAAGAGCGTTGTTCTTCGTGGTTCCGTGGATCTATATCCGCCCAATTCAACTCAGGGTATTCCGGGAGGTTTTGTGCTGCTTACTGCTGGTGACAAGATACGGCTCGAAATAGATGCACGGCCGGCGATCGCTTTTAAGCAGATCTATGATGGAGAGCAATCCTACAGCTCGATTCCAGGAGTTGAGCTACCGCCTTTGAGTAAATTCGGACTGCCGGTCCTGGCAAGATTCGAGCAACAAGGCTACACAGTGACGGCCATACCTGATAAGAAAAAGCAGCGAGGGTTTCGCATCTCCGACTCGGAAGGCAATGCCACCGATTTCTACGTAGATCCAGTCACGGCCAGGGTGATGAGCTTTCTGGTTCCTTACAATGGCTACACCTTTGGTACCGAGCATAAGAAGATGAAAGAAATTGAGGGAGTGCTCATTCCGTATAGTTTTGTGCAAAGAATGGAAATGCCCCAAGGGGCCTTCTTCGCCGAATACAGCGTCAAAGATGCGAAGGTCAACCAGCCACTCGCTGACGACGTGTTTGCCATTCCCAACTAATTGAATGGAATGAAGATTGACAGGGCCCCACAATGAGGGGCGGTCTTAAGATTTTAGAGCAAAAGAATCCCACCAACCTGCAGTTGGTGGGATTTCGTCTGTTGATGGATTGGCTGGGTATGAAAGGCCTACGGCTTGCGCCGGTGGTATTCTTCAAACGCTTGTAATTTCGTGTTCCTTTGCTTTGGTTAAGTCGTCAATCTTGCCTATGTAGGTGTTCGTGAGCTTCTGAATTTCGTCGAGACCGTCGCGCTCGTTGTCTTCAGAGATCTGCTTGTCTTTGAGCATCTTTTTAAGACGCTCATTAGCGTCGCGACGAACATTGCGTACGGCGGTCCGATGATCTTCCGCTATCTCATGTACCTGCTTGGCTAGCTGTCTCCGCCGCTCCTCTGTCAAAGGTGGAATGGGTATACGCACCAGCTTCCCGTCATTGGAAGGGTTGAGGCCAAGATCCGCCGCGCGAATGGCCTTTTCAACCGCGCCTAACTGCGTCTGGTCCCACGGTTGCACGGTGAGCATCTGAGGTTCGGGCGCGTGCACCGAGGCCATTTGGTTAAGAGGCGTCAGCGTGCCGTAGTAGTCGACCATTATTGTGTCTAATAAACTTACGGCCGCTCGGCCCGTTCGTACCGTCGCAAGTTTGCGACGAAAATCGTCAATCACCGTCTCCATGCGCGGCTTCGTCTCTTTGAGAACATCTTTCTCGCTCATAGTTTTTACTCCACTAACGAGAAACCGCCGAACAGCTCCTTGATGGTATTCCTCACTGCTCCAGAAGTTGGAATTTATTGAATACTAGATCAAAATCCTACCACGGTGCCGATACCCGGTTCGCCGGTTATGACACGCTTGATGTTACCGGGTTGACGCATATTGAAAACCAATATAGGGAGGTGATTATCCATACACAGCGAGATGGCCGAGGCGTCCATAACTTTCAACTGTTGCTCCAATACTTCTTGGTAAGTGATCGAGTCGTACCGGGTAGCAGTTGAGTCCTTCATCGGATCAGCGGAATAGACACCTTCGACCTTTGTTGCCTTGAGAATAATGTCTGCCTCGATTTCCAGAGCGCGCAAAGCGGCCGCCGAATCGGTAGTAAAGTAAGGATTGCCGGTTCCGGCCGCGAAGATCACAATGCGATCCTTTTCCAGATGGCGAACCGCGCGTCTGCGGATAAACGGTTCGGCGAGTTGCGGAATGTCGATGGCCGACATTACACGGGTATGAACATCTAGTTTTTCCAGCGCGTCTTGCAGCACAACGGCATTCATCACAGTGGCCAACATACCGATGTAATCAGCAGCCGCACGGTCCATGTTGCCGGCGCTGCGGGAAACGCCACGAAAGATGTTGCCGCCGCCGACAACTACGGCGACCTGCACTCCCAGCTCGTGAACAGCTTTCAGTTCTTCAGCCACTGTGCGGGCGACATCGACGTCAATCCCGAAGTTTTGCTCACCCATCAACGCTTCACCAGAGATCTTCAAGAGCACTCTCCGGTAGCGCAGGCCAGGTGATTGGGATACGTGTTTTTCAGCAATCATTGAGTTGTCTGGCGCGCTCTATAAATAAGGTAACTAACCTGCGAGGGAGGCTACCTCATCGCCAAAATCCTGCTCTCGACGTTCGAGACCCTCACCCATTTTGTAGCGCGTGAACCGGCGGATTGTGATCTTCTCGCCCGTCTTCGCCACCTTCTCCGTCACGAGTTCACCGACGGTTTTGGCCGGGTCTTTGACGAACGGTTGGTCCAAAAGCACCGTCTCCTCGTAAAACTTGTTCAGCCGGCCCTCAACTATCTTGTCAATAACCTGCTCGGGTTTGTTAGCATTTTTGGGATCGTTCTGGGCCTGTGCGCGGGCAATCTCTCTTTCTTTATCAAGAGCATCCGCAGGTACCTGATCCCGGGAAACGTAACGAGGCTCAGCCGCCGCAACATGCATGGCAATGTCTTTTACGAGTTGCTGAAACTCGTCGCCGCGAGCCACGAAGTCGGTTTCGCAATTTACCTCAACCAGAACTCCGACCTTGCCGCCCATGTGAATATACGATCCGACGATCCCTTCCGCCGCAATCCGGCCTTCGCGTTTCTTGGCTGAAGCAAGGCCGCGCTTTCTGAGGATCTCGATTGCGCGGTCTTCCGCGCCTTCGGCTTCCACCAGAGCATTCTTGCACTCCATCATGCCGGCACCGGTCTTCTCGCGAAGCTGTTTTACTGCCGTCGCTGTAATCTCTGCCATAATTGCGCAATTCTCCGAATGAACTATTTAATGTCGCTCACCATCTTTCAAGTAAAAACGCAGCCTGGCGGAAGGACCCGCTTAAGAGGCTGCGCTCGCCCGACCACTGATAAACGAGAGTATCGATCTCTAGCTCGCTGCCACCACCGACTCCGCATCAGAGGTTGCGTCTGCCTCGGCAGCTTCACTGTTCTCAGAAACTAGCCCGCTCTCCGCGTCCTCACCAACCTTTTCTGATTCGGCAGCGGGAATATTCTGAGCTTCCGCCTCTCCTTCGACCGGAACGTCGCCCTGCAACTCCTCGGCAATCGCCACTCCACCCTCGGTGGCTATTTGCTGTCCCTCTAGAATTGCGTCGGCAATTCGGGAGGCAAAAAGGCGAACTGCACGCAGCGCATCGTCGTTACCCGGAATGACGTAATCGATCCCTTCAGGAGAGCAGTTGGTGTCAACTACAGCGACGATTGGAATACCCAGCCGGTTGGCTTCTGCAACTGCAATCTCCTCCTTTTTTACGTCGATAATAAAAACAGCATCGGGCAGGCGGTTCATAGCCTTGATGCCCGCCAGGTTCTTATTCAAGCTTTCGCGTTCCCGATCAAGCTTGATGCGTTCTTTCTTGGTCAATTTCTCATAGCGGCCATCACTCTGCATGGCCTCGAGATCTTTCAGGCGCTTGATCGACTTCTGTACCGTTTGAAAGTTTGTCAGCAGTCCACCCAGCCAGCGCTGATTCACATGATATTGGCCACAGCGCTCCGACTCTTCGCGAATCGCATCCTGAGCTTGCCGTTTCGTTCCGACAAAAAGGATGGTCTTACCGCGATCCTCGGCGATCAAATTTGTGACGAAGGCAATCGCCTCCCGAAACATTCGCTGAGTCTTCTGCAGGTCAATGATGTAAATGCCATTGCGCTCACCGAAAATATACTCTTTCATTTTCGGGTTCCAGCGTCTCACCTGGTGGCCAAAGTGAACGCCGGCCTCCAGGAGTTCCTTCATCGTAACTGATACCAAACTACTGTCTCCTTTGCGTGAATTGGTTTAATGTACTCGCCGCTGCTCTTTAGGAATCTCCACCAGGGAGCGCAACCAATTCGAGCTGCGACAATGGACTACAACTGCGAATTGCGAATTTCGGATTCAGACAAGCCGCATTTCGCAATCCGCAATTCGAAATCATATCTAGCGTTTCGAGAACTGAAAGCGTTTCCGCGCCCCCTTTTGTCCATACTTTTTCCGCTCTTTGATACGCGGATCGCGGGTGATCAATCCTGCTTGCTTCAATGCCGGACGAAGGTCGCCATTGAATTCAATGAGCGCCCTTGTTATCCCATGGCGAATGGCTCCAGCCTGGCCCGAAGGCCCGCCACCACTAACATTTATCAGCAAATCAAACTTGCTTGACGTCTCCGTCAACTGTAGAGGTTGGCGAATAATCATGCGCAGAGTTTCATTGGGAAAATACTGCTCGAAGGGCTTTCGATTGATCCGTACCTCGCCAGCTCCCGGGCGCAGGTAAACCCGGGCAGTCGAAGTCTTCCGTCGTCCTGTTCCGTAATACTCAATTTCCGCCACAGTTATATTGTCCTTCTAAGTCTATTCAGATTCATTGTTGATTTTTGCGGGTTGGTAATTGGTGGGCTTGCGGGCGTTGGGCGGCGTGTGGATGTTCGCCATCGGCGTAAACCTTAAGCTTCCTGGCCATTGCGCGGCCGAGCTTGGTTTTGGGCAGCATGCCCTGAATGGCCAGAGTAATCACGCGTTCGGGGCGCTTGGCAAACATTTCCTTGGCTGATAACTCACGTAAACCGCCGGGATACAAAGTATGGTGGCGATAAACCTTCTGTTCAGCTTTTGCGCCCTTCAGCACAGCTTTCCGGGCATTTATCACAATCACATGATCGCCCATATCCATGAATGGTGTCCACTGCGGATTGCGTTTGCCAGTCAAAATGCGGGCGACTTCAGAGGCCAGGTGCCCGACCGTTTGGCCGGCCGCATCAACCACGTACCAATTTCTTTTTCCAGCGAGATCCTTGCCGCTGGGGAAGTATGTCGACATAGTTAACTATCTCTATTTGAAGAGAATAAAACGCGAACGGCAAGAATACCGAAGCGCTCAGAATATTGTCAAGCTGGAGCGGATCCGGGCACCTCACACGAACCTGAACCAAATGATTGTCCGCCCGATTTTGGAAAATGTTTTGATCGCGTTTGCATGTGAGTAGGTATTACTCGTAGAGAACGCCTCGGTTAGAACAACCGAGGCGTCCTCGATTAGCAGGAATGAACCCGAATTATGGCTCTGGCGGTTTTGTACCGTCGTTTCTTTTGAGCTTTGGCGGTTCCTGCTTCTCAGCAGGCTTCTGCTCGCCAGTATCCGGGTTGGTTGTTGAGTCGTCTGGCGCTGGTTGACGCCGCTTCAGTGTCGGTCTTCCGGGAGGCCCGTCTTCACCTGCCGGCAGTGCGCCAGTACTCGAGGCACGAGCGTTAGACAATCTTAACAAACGTCCTTTGACCTTCTGGAATTCGGAAGTGCTAATTACGTATTCCTCATGCTCCGGAAATCGTGCTGCCAAAGAGAGAGCCGACGCCCGACGATCGGGAGGCGCAGGATGCGTAGAGAAGGCTCGAGCGATGAATCCAGGCTTCTTTTTGTTTTTGGCCTCCAGCTTCTCAAACATGGTCGCCATCGCCGTCGGGTCATAACCAGCGGCGTACATATACTGCACACCCAGCTTGTCGGCCTCCTCTTCGGCGCCCCGGCTAAACTTCATAAACGCACCCAGTAGACCGAGGCCGGCAGTATTCTGATAGATCATCCCTGGGATGCCGCCCAAAAAGATCGACGTACCAATTGCCAAATATTCGAGCAGACTTCCTTTCGTGCTGTTCTCCATTGCATGGCGGGCGGCAACGTGGGCGATTTCATGAGCCATGACTCCCGCCAGTTCCGCTTCATTATCTGCCGCCAACAGTAACCCTTTGTTCACATAGAAGAAGCCCCCCGGTAAAGCAAAAGCATTGACTTCATCCGAATCAATCACTTTTATCGTAAACGGGATCTTGGCATCCGAATGCAGGACGATATTCTGCCCCACCCGATTGACATATTCGGTAATTTGCGGGTCGTCGATAAACTTTGCTTGCCGATCGACCTCCGCCGCCAACTCTCGTCCCAGACGAACCTCTTTCTCCGTTGACCCGCTAATCTTTGCGATGATGCCCTTGTTAATGTTCCGCTTCCCGATCATACTCGGGTCTTCATTGGTGGACAGCGGTTTACCGGAACCTGGTGAGGGCGCTGTTGTTGCGGCGGTAGTCGTGGTTTTATCCGTGCTCTTGTTCGCTGCGGCTTGCTTGTCGTTCTGCTCCGACTGCGGTGTTTGCCCATAAACCGCTAGAGAACCGGCCAGCAACGATGAGGTGAGCACTAGCGCAGTCACTATGCGGGAGAAGCTGTTCATTTCGAGACCTCCAGGAACCTTTCGAAATGTCCTCAGTCTATTGAGGACATGCTTACCGTCCATCAGCGAATTCAGTTTATGGCTCTTGCGCGGCGAAAACTTTCCAAGACTCACGGGGACAAGTAGTTTCGGATTTTTCGCTATATGGACGCGCAGTCTATGATGCCAGAGGTTGCTGTCATGGTTGCGCGGCCAGAAATCCCCAAAACCCCGGTTCCCCGGAAACCCACCTGGTCACTATGGGGAGGATGCCATTATAATGCTTTGCCCCGGAAAACCCTAAGAATTTGCCAGCGAGCTGCGGTTTTTGGAGAGCCTCTCAGCTGGCAACTCAAAGCATGCCCAAATCCAGGCGCCTGAAACGCCCCACCTTCACAATTTCGGTTATTGGTTCGGGGCGCCTCGGAACCGCTTTGGCCCTCGCTCTCTCGAAAACCGGATACAAAGTAGAGGCTCTCGTGGCACAGCGTCTGAGAAGCTCTCGCAAAGTTGCCCGGCTTTTCCTAGGTAAACCGCTCGCGCTTGCTGAAAATGAGCTAACCCGGGTACCAGCCAGCCAACTGCTTTTGATAACGACCCCTGACGACGTTATCGAGGAGCTGGCGGCAAGGCTTGCTCGCCAACTTCCGAGTGCATCCGGTCAAACAGTTTTGCACACGAGTGGCGCTCTCTCCTCCAGCGTCCTCTCACCGCTTGCACGGCGCGGTCGGGATATTGGGTCGTTGCACCCCCTGGTCTCCGTGAGCGAACCAGTTGTGGGGGCCGAAGCCCTGAAGAACGCATTCTGGTGCCTGGAAGGAGACAGAAAAGCCCTAACTGTTGCGCGAACGCTCGTGCGCGCTCTCGATGGTCATAGCTTTTCAATTCCTGCCGAGCGAAAGCCTCTCTACCACGCCGCTGCATTAATGTCTTCAGGGCATCTTACAGCGCTGGTGGATCTCGCAACAGAAATGCTTGTAGCTTGTGGCTTAAGCTACATCAAGGCCCGCCAAGTATTGCTGCCACTCGTCCGAAGCACGGTGCGCAATCTCAAGAGCTACGGCCCCGCACAAGCCCTAACAGGACCCTTCACTCGGGGAGATGTCGCGACTATTGAACGTCATCTAAAAGCCATAAGTGGTCTGGCCCCTTACCTGCTTGACACTTACAAAATCCTTGGCCGCCATTCGCTTACGCTGGCCGAGAGGCGAGGTCTGCAGCATAGCCAAGCGGCCCGGATTCAAAGAAAGCTGCGGTAGCAATTCGGATTATCCTCGTAGCTTGCAGCGGTTTGATCACCGCAGTACAGTTGGAAATACGAAAATGGATCCGGTCATAGCTAAAACTCAAGCCACTCCCACCGCGAGCCACAGTCTAACTCTACGCGTAAAGCTATCCAGCCGGGCTGGCACGCTTGGCCAGGTAGCAACGGCAATTGGCCGCGCTGGCGGCGACATCGGCGCCATTGACATTGTCAGTGCTGCACGCGATTTCATCGTGCGCGACATCACTGTAAACGCCGCCTCCAGCGAACATGGCGAACAAATTGTTCAAGCTGTCGAAGACATTAACGGAATCGAAATCGTAAACGTTTCGGATCGCACTTTCTTGATGCATCTAGGCGGAAAGATCGAGGTGGTATCCAAAACTCCTCTGAAGACCCGCGCGGATCTTTCGATGGCTTATACTCCGGGAGTTGCACGCGTATGCGAGGCGATCCAACGCGACCCAGAGAAGGCCTTCACACTCACCATCAAAAAGAACATGGTCGCCGTAGTCACCGACGGCACGGCGGTGCTCGGCCTTGGCGATATTGGGCCGGCGGCAGCGTTGCCGGTGATGGAAGGCAAGGCAATGCTCTTTAAGGAGTTTGCCGGAATTGACGCATTTCCAATCTGTCTTCAGACCCAGGATCCAGATGAAATTGTGCGCACTGTGAAAGCAATCTCACCAGCATTTGGTGGCATTAACCTGGAAGATATTTCCGCTCCTCGCTGTTTTGAGATCGAGGAGCGGCTTAAAGAGGAACTCGATATCCCAGTCTTTCACGACGATCAACATGGAACCGCCGTTGTCGTGCTGGCAGCTTTGATCAACGCGCTGAAAATTGTTGGGAAGGACATCGGCCAGCTAAAGGTGGTAGTAAACGGCGTCGGAGCGGCCGGTGTGGCGTGTAGCAAAATCATCATTGCGGCGGGTGTCAAGAAGATTGTTGGCTGTGACCAGCATGGCGCTTTGTATCGCGGGCGGCGCGAACGGATGAATTGGGTCAAAGACTGGTATGCGCAAAATACCAATCCGGATGAGGAACAGGGTACAGTTCACGATGTCATCAAGGGCGCTGACGTCTTTCTCGGACTTTCAGTTCCTGGGGTGATAAGTGGCGATGACTTGAAAAGGATGGCGCCGCAGCCGATCGTTTTTGCTATGGCCAATCCAATCCCTGAAATTATGCCGGAGGAAGCTGCTCCCTACGCTGCAGTAATGGCCACGGGACGTTCCGATTACCCCAACCAAATTAAGCAGCTGCCTATCTAACGGGTGTCGCGAAACGTGAACGTGTGTTGCCCGAACCGGTCTGAGACCGAGTTTACACAGTTGCTCGTAAGTCTCGGGCGATTAGCGGCACAATACGGCGGGGAACTGCAATCGCCTCCTTGATGTGGCGTGCATGGGTGAAATGACCGGCAACATAGATACCCGGTACATTGGTCTCGAAGGTGTCTGGATCATAAACAGGTACTTCTGTCAGCTTACCAGGTGCCGTTTGTACTCCCAACTTCTTCAGTAACGTAAGGTCTGCATCACTGCCGACTAAAACAAAGACCACGTCATTCGCAATCGTGAGCGTTTCGCCCTCATCAGTGATCAATGAGACTTCACGTTCGCGGATCTCATTAATCTGACGGTAGAGGATCACGTGCAACCGCCCTTCCGCTACCTCGTGTTCCAGGGGCGTTCGGACCCAGTGTTTCATGGCGCCCTTTTTCGGATCTCGGTTTTCCCAGTCATCGCGCCAGAGAACCATTGTGGTGCGAGCTCCCTCTTCCGAAAGGAATAATGCGGCTTCCGCGGCGCTGTTGCCGCCGCCAATGACCATGGCATCCTTCCGCACATAGGCGTAGGGCTCAATGAACGTGTGATGAACTTTTGGCAACTGCTCACCTGGTACGTTCAATCGGCGTGGATGTGCCATGGCGCCAATAGCAAATAACACACGCGAGGCAGTGTACTGGCTTCGTGTTGTTAGGACCAGAAAACCCTTCTGATCCCGACGCTGGACGTCCACAACCTCCTCATCCGTTTTTACGTTCAAGTCTCGATCTAGCACGAAGTGAACATAATGTGACAACAGCTCCTCACGGGTTGGTTTTTCCCGCACAGGCTTTAGCGACCCTGCCCGCATTTCCAGCTCATTTGGTGTAGAAAACAGAGTTCGTCCTACAGGGTACTGGCGGATGGTATCGGCGATCGTCCCTTTCTCGATGACGACGTAATTCAATCCTTCAGCAGCCGCCGCATCTGCTGCTGAAAGACCTGCTGGTCCGGCGCCGATAATCAATAGATCGAGTTGGTCTTCATTCATCGCAATAGGCAATCGCCGATGTCACAGAATTACTTCTCCTCTCGCCACAACCACTGAAGGCCCGCCAACCCTTACTTCCTCGACGGCATTCAGTTTTCCTTTAACCTCCAGTCTGATGCGACTCGGCCTCTGAATAAAATCGCCCTGCTCAATTACGAAACGATACGTACCATCCACCGCGTCGACGCCGGTAGCGCCGTGGTGGACCAGATAAGCGCCTAGTGCCCCCGCGGCACTACCCGTGGCTGGGTCCTCGGGAATATTGTAGTCAGGCGCAAACAAGCGGGCATGTGCTCGAGCTTCCCCAACTTCGATGGTTTCGCGCGTGAAGGCATAGCAGGCGGTGGCGTCATGTCGATTGTAGAGTTCGGAAAGCAGAGCGGCATTAATTCGGCAATTGCGCAAATCAGCAAGCGACCGAATGGGTACAGCAAGCGAAGGCAAGCCGGTAGAAATGGTCTGAATGGGAAGGGTCTCATCCAAATCTTCCCTGTCGCGTCCAAGTGCTCGGGCAATCTCAGCCTGTTCTTGGCCATCCTCAATCTCGTCCAAAATCTCAAACTTTCCCTGGGTCATAACCACCTGCACTACCTGCTCACCCTTAAACTCAATGTCTACCGGCAAGTTACCGATCCCCACTTCATGATGAATTCGGATCCAGCCAGCTCCGGTTTTTGGTGGCAGCACAATTCCTTCGCGAGCGAGTGCGTTCCAGGTGCCGACCACTGGATGACCCGCGAAGGGAATCTCCCTCACCGGTGTGAAAATACGCAGCCGGCGAAGAGTCTGATCATTTCGAGCCGGCAGGACGAAGACGGTCTCCGACAGGTTCATCTCTCGGGCGATCTTCAGCATCAGCTCATCACTGATTTCCTGCGCCTCAGGAAACACAGCGAGGGGGTTGCCAGCGAAGGGCTCCTCCGTAAAAACGTCCATCTGAATGAAGCGTGCTATTCCCATGGCTGGTGTTTCCTTTCGTTCATATTGAAACCGGAGATCCGATAATCAGCGTTGCAAGGCTCGCCGGTCAAGCCTGGCCCCATGCACCAAGTGCGAGCCTGTTGAAAAGTATCTCGAAGCCTCTGTGGCCCCAGAAATTGCTGCGCTCGGAACTGAGCAGTTATAATGCCCTATCTTGGCACAAACAGACACGATGTCCTCTACCGCACCTTCCTCCCTGGACTTGCTTGGCCTTGTGCTGCCAATACCCACGCCTTTTGATTCTTCTGGAAATCTCGATCTGAAGGCGCTGCGGTCCAACATTAACAAATGGAACAAAACGGGAATTTCCGGTTATGTGGTGCTTGGTTCCACGGGCGAACGGGTTAATCTGGATGAACAAGAATATCTGGAAGTAATTGAGACGGCGCGAATGGAGGTGCCGCGCGGGCCCGACGGATTGAGATTCATCGTTGGCGCCGGTCAACAGAGCACTCGCGGAACGATCAATGAAATAAAGGAAGCCGCGGCGCGAGGCGCGGATGCAGCGCTCGTCATAACGCCACACTTCTATCGCCGCGCAATTTCCGCTCAGTCACTTGTCGCCCATTACACAAACGTTGCCGATGCTGCGTCCATTCCTATCATTCTATACAGCATGCCCGACCTTACAGGAGTCAAGATTGAGCCCGAAACGGTAGCGCAGTTAAGTAGCCACCCGAACATTATTGGTATTAAAGACAGCTCCACCGATCTGACAGCACTTAGTCAGACCGTAAAACTCGTTCCGGAAAACTTCGCCGTCCTCACAGGAAATGGCACGGTCTTGTGTCAGGCGCTACAAGCCGGCGCGCGCGGCGCGATCCTTGCTGTTGGTTGTGTTGTGCCCCGCCTGGCAATCGAGATTTTGCAGGCTGTGAAAGCGTATGACTACGAACGCTCGGAGGATTTGCAGGAGCAGTTAACGCCGCTCGCTCAGGCAGTAACGACGAAATATGGCATTGGCGGATTGAAAGCAGCACTCGACATACTCGGGTATCAGGGTGGCGAGGTACGAGCACCACTTCAATTGCCGGATCGGACTGCTCGAAAAGAGATTGAAGGTGTGCTTCAGGCGGCCGGAACCGCAACTCAGATCTCACTAAGTCATATGACGACGCCAGGCTAGGTCATCCAAAAAATTGTCGCCTCTGGCAAAATTTTACTAGCGCTGGTGATGCAGATTGGTGGAAGCAGCGACTCACGCGTAAAATGGCTGGTCGGGAAGGTTCCAATCTTGAGTAGCACAGAAACTGCGTGTTACAGCACGCCCGAAGAATCTGGATTGCATGTGGAAACGCTCTCCTTTGAGCGCATCCCGCACCAGACGCGGCTATTCCTCGACTATATCCGCGACCCACTGGCCTTGAGGCATTACTATCCAACAACCGTGCGCTTTCATCATGAGCTGCCGGCTCGCGCTCCAGAAGTGCTTAAGGCCTACGAAGTTGACCGTGATGAGATTTGCACGACATTGGGCGACCTTAACACTGGCTGGGGTGCTCCCAGCGCAACGCTGGCGAACATCCAACTGCTGCGAGATCCGGATTGTCTCGCAGTGGTTACAGGTCAGCAAGCCGGTCTGTTCACCGGTCCTCTGTACACGATCTACAAAGCTCTATCCGCGGTTAAGTTGGCCGGCTGCTTGCGTCAACGAGGTACCAAAGCCGTGCCGGTATTTTGGATAGCCACGGAAGATCACGATTTTCCTGAAGTAGCAAAAGCAGAATTCATCGGCCGTGACTGCCGGCTCGCCGCTGTCTCTGTTGACGGAAGTCAGAACCAGGAAGGACGACCCGTCGGTCAGGTAGTGCTTGACGACTCGATCAAACGAGTTGTGGATGAGTTGCTCGGACTCTTGCCGAGTTCCGAGTTCACTCCCGATTTGGAAAGCCTGCTGCGTCGATCATGGGTATCTGGGAGAGGCTATGGTGAGGCCTTCGCTTGTATGATGACCGAGCTCCTGGGCCAATATGGTTTGATTTTTCTGGATCCCCTCGCAGAGAGATTAAAGAGACTGTCAGCCCCGCTTTACATCAAAGCAGCTCAACGCGCGCACCAGATTGCTATGGCGGTTGAAGCTCGTAGCAGAGAACTGGAAGCCTCGGGGTACCACGCGCAGGTCCTTACTTCGGAGAACTCGTTCCCGCTTTTCATGCATGATTCCGAAGGCTTAAGGCACGCGGTGGCGCGCACCGAGAACGGCAAATACAGGGCCAAGGACGATGACAAGTCTTTTACGGCCGATGAACTGGCGGAGATGGCTGCGGCGCACCCGGAACGATTTAGTCCGAATGTAACTTTGCGCGCGGTTGTCCAGGATTATCTACTACCCACCATTGCTTATTTTGGCGGTTCCGCGGAGATCGCCTATTTTGCCCAGACTTCAGAGGTGTACCGAGTACTCGACAGACCTCCGACACCGATTCTGCCGCGGACAAGCCTGACGATGGTCGAGCGGCACACAGGTCGCGTATTGGAGAGGTACGGACTCAAGCTGGTCGATCTTTTTGCCGGCCTGGAGAACATTGCCTCCCGGGTGGTGGAGGAATATCTCGGACGCGACACAGCGAGAACATTTACCGCAACCGAGGAAAATGTTAATCGAGAACTCGATAACCTGCGGGAACAACTGCGAGCGATTGATCCAACATTGGCGGACGCCCTCGAGACCGGACGTCGCAAGATTAACTATCAGCTTGAAGGGCTGCGTGGCCGTTTCCATCGAGCGCAACTGGTCCGAAATGAAGCAGCGCAACGGCAACTTGAACGGGCATTCGACCAGCTATACGCGCACAAGGTTTTGCAGGAGCGTCACCTAAACATCACCTCCTTGCTTTCGCGGCACGGTTCATACGTAATCGACTGGATCTATAACGCCATTAATCTTGGCTCATCGGAACATCAGATCGTCTATCTGTAATCGAATGTCTAAGATCCATCACCTTCCCGATCACGTTGCTAACCAGATCGCCGCCGGCGAGGTGGTTGAACGTCCTGCTTCAGTAGCAAAGGAGCTGGTCGAGAATGCAATCGACGCCGGCGCGAGTCGCATTGCCGTCGAAATAGAAGGCGGCGGCCGGCGCCTGCTCAAGGTCTCGGACGACGGAGAAGGCATGGTGCGTGATGATGCCATACTGGCTTTCGAGCGACATGCGACCTCCAAGATAAGTACCACCGACGATCTGAACAGAATTATGACACTGGGTTTTCGAGGAGAGGCGTTGGCGTCGATAGCCTCAGTTGCACGCGTAGAATTGCTAACAAGCTCCGACGCGACCCAGGCAGGAACCCGCGTGATCATTGATGGTGGTCGTATGCGCGACGTCAAAGATGCGGCCCACCCACGCGGTTCGACAGTCATAGTCAGAGACCTGTTTTTCAACGTTCCGGCGCGTCGGAAATTTTTGCGTTCTGAAGCAACTGAAAGTTTTCATCTAACAAATCTTGTGACTCACTATGCGCTGGCCCATCCGGAGATCGCCTTCAGCCTTTCCAACAATGGGCGTGACGTGTTGCATGCCGCGACTGCAAACGATCTGCGGGAACGCGCGTACCAGATCTTTGGTTCTGCTTTTCTGGATAACTTACTGGAAGTCAGGGGTGGACACCCGGCCGTAGCGCGTGTTAGTGGCTACGTTTCGGCGCCTCGTGACCGCCGCACCTCCCGCGATGCCCAGTTTCTTTTTGTAAACGGCCGCTTCGTGCGTGATCGCTTGATTGGCCGCGCACTCTCGGAGGGCTATCGCTCTATTCTGCCCCACGGAGTCTATCCTGCAGTGCTGCTCTTTCTGGAAACACCACTCGAGGAGGTGGACGTAAACGTCCATCCTGCGAAGACTGAGGTACGGTTTCGGCGGGCTGCCGCGGTGGCCGACGCAGTGCGCGAATCTGTTCGTGCGGCTCTCGCCAGCGCCGGGTACGTGCGTACAGACCGGGAAGGGATTCCGTCTTCCGAACTGCTGGCCGACGATAGCGTCACCAAGTCCGCTGTTATGTCCGCGGCCGCCGGAGACGTTTCCTCCTGGCCAGCCTCCAATCTTTCTAATGCCGGTTTGCATAGTGGTCCTGGCGAAGCAGTTAGTGGTCCTAACCGACTTCAGTCGCAGATCGATTTTGCACCGCTCGCGCCAATAGAAGCCGCGTGGGAAGAGGCTGTGGTGACTCAGGCTGACATTAGAGTCGAACCAACAAACCAACCCTTTGCCACCGCGGAGCGAAGCAATCCTCCTCCTGTAGAAGAGAAGGCTGTTAGTCAATTGCCAGAGAGCCATTTGCCGCCATTGCCATCCGCAGAGAAATTTGCCACGGAGGCCACGATTGAATCGCTCTCGCATAACATACGGCCGTTAGGCCAACTGGAAGACAGTTTTATTGTGGCGTTGGACGAAGAGGGACTATTGCTCATCGATCAGCATGTTGCTCATGAGCGGATTCTGTTTGATAAGTACCGGGCCCTGGAAGCCACGCGCCCGCCGGAATCCCAGCAACTCCTGATTCCAGAGACCTTTGATCTCACGCCTGCCCAGGCCAGCGTTTTCGAACTCGTGGCCGCCGAACTTGAGAGCTATGGATTCGAGTTAATGCGTTTGTCGGGCCGCACGGTAGCCATCAAAGCTATTCCCGCCGATCTGCCGCAGACTGAGGCTCGGAATATCCTGGCGGAAGTGTTGGACACAGTCGATGCAGAGAACAAGGGGACGGCGCGCGAAGTGGTGCGCGATGAAATCGCCGCTTCTCTCGCCTGTCACGCTGCCATCAAGGTTAACATGGCCCTGGCGCCGGAAAAGATGCGCTGGCTTATCGATCGCTTGCTTACTACCTCTTCTCCGACCACGTGTCCCCACGGTCGCCCGGTCATTCTGCGTCTCGCAACCCGTGACATACTTAAAGGCTTCCACCGGAGCTAGCGGGAGGCGAATGGGTCTGTCGCTAAGAAACCTATAGGACCTATAGGACCTATATGACCCATAGGACCTATATGACCCATAGGACCTATATGACCTGTAGGACCTATACTTTGTTAGAGCCGGGCGAGCGTTTCCATGAATAGTGTGAGGTTGGTCAGATCAGGTAGAAGTGCGTCCGGATTGCAAATGCGAAGATCGTCTTGACTATAGAGCCGGCCGGTACCTATTGCTAAGACGCGCGCGCCGAAGTGGTGTGCGCAGGCGATATCATTTGGCGTGTCGCCGATCACAATAAACTGTTGCGGCTGGAGTTCTAGATTCAGGTGCGCTCTGATGCGTTCGACAGCCAGTTCGGGTAGGTCACGACGATCGTGCGACTCATCGCCAAATGCTCCAGGCAGGTTGAAGAATTGCGACAGGCCTGCGAGTTTCATCTTCAAGTGGGCCGCCGGTTCAATATTGCCGGTGAGCAGAGCCGAATGATAACGAGGATGAATGCTGACCGCCTCTAAGGCTTCCCTCACGCCCGGTAGCAGCTCAAAAAACTGTTCACCGTTACCCGTGGCCTTCTGCATTTCCTCCATATAACGGTCTCGAAGTTGATCGATGCGCGAGCGAATCTGCTCATGCGTGAACCCTTCGTGACGCAGGGCTTCACCAATAATTTGCAGGTCTGTCATGCCGGAGACTTTCATCTCGGCCAGCCGTCCCGCGGTACCGAAAACCTCCTCAAGTACGGGAATCGTATAGTCCTTGAATGCTCCCTTACGCACTGAATGAATCAGTGTGCCATCGATGTCCCAAAGGAGTATGCGCAAGGATGAAGGATCAAGGATGAAGGATGAAGACTCGGATGAAGACGCTTGGATCGCGATTCCATCGATGTGTGGCGGGGGATCCACTGCGGGGGATTCGCTGGCTGTGCCGGACCCTTTTGAATCGTTCACGCCCTTACCTTCATCCTTCATCCTTCCGCCTTCGTTCTTTATTCAATTACGGCCAACACATCGCCGGCGTTCACCGTGTCGCCGGGCTTCGCACTTAGCTGGGTGACTGTGCCCGCCCTCGGCGACTTCATCTCGTTCTGCATCTTCATTGCTTCCACAACAAGTATGCCCGTCCCTGCTTCTACTTGAGCGCCGACACTCAGCAGAACGCGTACAACCTTACCGGGCATCGGCGCCAGAATTCGGGCCTCCCCCTGCGCGTGACCGCGTTCTCCCTCACTGCTTCGCAAGCGCTTAGGATCACTGATTTGGACCTCGTAGCTCCGGTTCTGCACAAATACGGTAAGATTTGAAAGCCCACCCGGGCTCGTTTCGACGCGACAGTGGTAAGTTCGAAAACCATCAAGGATCAAGTACTCCCCATCGCCGAGCCCACGCACAACTACTTCCAGTGATCGGCCGCCATCGAAGACAGCAGTAACCCTTTCCGCTCCCTGTTTGATCGCGAGTTCAACTTCCTCACCGCAGATTTGGGCATTTAGCTTCATCGAGCCTGGTTCGTCAATCCGCGCTTTTGCTTTAATGCGTCACCACCGAGAGAGCGTCCCGACAGCTTCCAACGGTTCTCAATATCCCCAGGAGCCGCGGCGTTAAGTGAAGTTCTTCTCTGCAAATCTGCATAATGTACAGCAGCGGCAATCAAGACAACCTCACGTAAACCCTTCTCTTCCCTCTCAGATTGATCAGGCGCAAAGCGGCGTGCTGCTTCGCGCAGTTGATTGAATCGTGAGATGAATCCGGTATCGAGTTTCCCGGCAATGAACTCTTCACTTCTGACAATTTCGCGAAAGAGTGGCAGTGTCGTCTTGATACCAACGACTTCGTATTCATCGAGCGCTCTTCGCAGCCGGTCAATTGCCTCGTTTCGGTTGCGTCCCCAGGCGGCAAGTTTGGAAATCAAAGGATCATAGTGAATCGTGACTTCAGATCCAGTCCGAATGCCACTGTCGTCGCGGATGCCTGGTCCGGATGGAGGCCGGATATGGGTGATCGTGCCGGGGGACGGAAAGAAATTGTTTGCCGGATCTTCGGCGTACACACGACACTCGATGGCATGACCACGCCAGCGCACTTCCGCTTGAGTAAATGAAAGCGGTGCCCCGGCAGCTACCGAAATCTGTTCGCGAACGAGATCGTAGCCTGTCACAAGCTCAGTCACCGGATGCTCCACCTGCAAGCGAGTGTTCATTTCCAGAAAATAGAAGTCCCGTGTGGCGTCAGGGACTAGAAACTCCACTGTGCCGGCGCCTACATAGTTGACTGAGCGCGAAATGTTCACAGCAGCTTCACCCATGGCCTGTCGCAGATGCTCATCGCCAATTGGTGAAGGACATTCTTCAACCACTTTCTGGTGTCGCCGCTGAATAGAGCATTCGCGCTCTCCCAGATGGACCACGTTGCCATGCTGATCGGCGAAGATCTGAATTTCGATATGTCGCGGCCGCTCAATTACCTTTTCCAGATAGACTGCCGAATCGCCAAAGGCAGCCGCGGCCTCCGATTGAGCGTTTTGAAAAGCCGACTGAATCTCTTCTTCGGAATGAACTAGTCGCATACCCTTGCCGCCACCGCCAGCCGCCGCTTTCAGCATGACCGGGTAGCCGAGTCCCGCGGCCAACGAACATGCTTCTTCATAGTTACTGAGTGGCTCGATTGTTCCCGGCACGACGGGCACACCCGCTTCGGTGGCCGCGCGCCGGGCGCTTGTCTTGGAACCCATGATTTCAATCGCTTCCGCGGGAGGCCCTATGAAGGTCAAACCCGCAGTAGTGATCGCCCTTGCAAAGTCAGCATTCTCGGCCAGGAAGCCATAGCCTGGGTGGATTGCCTCCGAGCGGGTTTTTCGGGCGGCTTTAAGGATATTTGTTATGTTGAGATAGCTTTCGATGGATGGCGCTGGACCAATACACACGGCCTCATCTGCATACTGGACATGCAAGGCCCGTGCGTCGGCTTCAGAGTAGACAGCAACCGGAGAAATCCCCATCTCACGGCAGGCACGCATTACCCGCACAGCAATTTCACCGCGATTTGCGATCAGAATCTTGCGAAACATCAAGCCATGGGTTCTTGGAGGATTAGTGGCCCGCCTCCATTTGAGTTAACAGTTAGACCTTACTTCAACTAGCTGGAATGGTCCAGAAACTGACCGTTGTTGAGGAGTTCCCGACTGTTGCGGCGAATTAGTCTTGTGATTCAACGACTAAGGAAGGCTTTTCCTGTTCGCGCCTGCTTGCCTCGGCATTTCTGAGACCTTGTAGTTAACTCCGTCGCGGAGGAGGAGATCGTCCTCAGTGCCCATAAGTTTGTCCGCTCCCGGCAGGCGAAGCTCGTAATTTGTAAATGAAAGTCCTTCTGCCAGCGCGTCCTCAGTGGGGTTATTGAGAGTGGCGTTGCGAATAATTGCTCCGCGTAGGGGACGCGGTTTCTGCTTCGGCAAAACGGCCACATCAGCGCTTGGTTTGTATGCGTTCGGATAGGCGGTGTCGAGGTTGCCTAGCGCGTTAGCGATCGAGTGGTCCGGATCGGGGAGCTGGCGTAAGTCCGACAAATCATTGGGCAACCGGCCAAACTTGGCCTGATACTCTCGAAGCGCGCGGTCAATGGTGTAACCCTGAGCATAAGGCGCGACTTCAATCGACCACTGTCGATCCACAAGACGACCGGGCACGGTGATACCGATCAACAAGGCAATCATCGCCGGAATAATCAGCGAAGTAAGATAACCTGCCCGGGCATATCGCACTCCACAGAATCGCGATGGCGACTCTATGACCGAGCGGTAAAGTTTTCGACTCCCACAAAACACCAGGATGGCAGTCGGAATTGCCACCCATTTGAGGCGCCAGGCCGCCGTTTCAAGGGCCGCCATCCAGGACGAAAAGTCGAGAGAGATGGGAGAATTCTTCGCCAGAGCGACGATGGTCTGCTCTACGAAGACCAGCAGGAGGAGCAACCCGGAAACAGCAAGGAGAAGGGATCGGCCGTATGATGGGAGTTCGTGATCGGGTTTTGGAAGTGGCAGGCCCACCGAGCGGGCGCCACAGGCATCACAACCCTCACTCAGGTTACCCGCAAACTGGCAGCCACAACAGGGACAAATAGTCACGTGTTGCTCACCTCGCACGCTGAAAACCGGCCGCTCCACTTTTTCAATCATCGCTGTCGGGCTCTTTTAACCAACTTTATGTACGAGCGTCTGTTCGGCCCGGCGTTCAGGCCCGGTGTTAGATGCCGGAGAAGGTTTTGTCTCCATTTCCTCAAAGTCGCGCTTAACTTTATTCAGCTCACGCCATGTGTGATACATACGATGAGCGAACGTCCAATAGGAACCCACCGCCAGCACCCACAACACTGCGGGCATGCGGTTGGCAAAGAAATTATTCGACCCTGGATGAGTACTTAAAGCGCCAATAATAAAGAGAACTACACGTTCAGGCCGTCGCAAAAACCCAACATCGCATTTCGGAATCAAACTTTCGGCCCGAGCGCTCGCGTAGCTTACCATAACTGAGCCCATAAGCCCGGCCCCTGCAAGAAAAACATTAAGGGTTGAGTGAAACTGCGTATCGCGCGCGTAAAACACCATCAAACCGACAAAGACCACCATGTCGGAAAGCCGGTCCAGGGAAGAGTCCAGAAAGCCACCAAATCTGGTCACTCTTCCAGAAAGCCGGGCTACCTGGCCGTCAAGCATGTCGAAAAGATTGGCGACGATGAGGACAATCCCGGCCCAGAAAAACTCGCCCAAGCCAAAAAGTAAGCCACAACCAACGTTTAGCGATACTCCAATTACCGTTAGGATGTTGGGATTGATGTGACCGTGGGCGAGCCAGCGCACCATCGCGTCGATGATTCTTTGCGCAGCTCTTCCTATACTGGCTCCAAACATCTCCTGAGCGTTTTCTCCTTTAGAGCATTATGCCCAAAAACCAGCGTATTTTACAGTACTGTTATGGACACGAAGGCTGAATCCTAGGCAGCGGGACTGGCGCTGTCAAGGTTTCCAGGAAAGGTCGGGATGGGGAGAGGTTTTCGTTATTTTGTGCGCGCGGCCATAGGCTTTGACGCTTTGTGGGCGATTAATGGGAATCATGAAGCGCTCTCGCTCTCATCGTGCAAAGTTGTCAACTTCTTTATCTCAAACTGGCGGGAACCGGCAGGAGTGCGCACCACCACTTCGTCTCCTTCTGTTTTGCCCATTAAGCTCCGGCCCACCGGCGACGTCGTTGAGATTAATCCCTGTTGCGGGTCGCTCTCTTCAGGAGTTACCAGACGGTAACTGACCTCTTCGTCGCGTTCAGCGTCGTAGAGAACGAGTGTTGAGCCGTAGGACGCTTTGTCGCGCGGGACACGCTTCAAATCTATTGAGCCGATTTCACTAATCCGCTGGCGCAACTCCACGATACGCGCCTTTACGACGTTTTGCCGATCCAGGGCTGCTCGATACTCGGAGTTTTCCCGAAGGTCACCAAACTCAAGCGCCCGCTTTATTTCTTTCGGCAAATGAACTCGCAGCTCTGCTTCCAGTTCGTCCAATTCGGCCTGAAGCTTTTGTTTGATGTCTTCTGGCAAGTACTTTCTCCCTTATTACTTAGGCTTGAGTAAACGACTGATGGAAGCTACTTTCATTAGGAGTGGCGAATGAGATCCCTGTGTCGCGCGCGGTGCGTACCAATTGTCCATTTGGCGGCACAGTTTTGATATTCGCAATTGCTTCGGAGATTGGCACGGTTACCACGTTACCTGCTTGCAGAGCCACCATCATCCCACGCTTGTTCTCGGCAAGCGCGCGCACCGCACAGGAGCCAAAATTTGTGGCCAGCATGCGATCGAAGGCGTTTGGCCTGCCGCCGCGTTGTAAGTGGCCGAGAACGACACAGCGTACCTCTTTGCCGGTCAGGGTCTCCAGTTCATGTTGGCAATGCATACCGATGCCACCCAATCGCGGCGCGTGGAGTGGATCTCTGCTTTCCTGAAAGATCTGCCCGTGCCCCAGTTCTTTCGCTCCCTCAGCGGCCACAATGATACTGAAATTAGATCCGGAGGCATCCCGGGCGCTAATTTTTTCGGCCACCGCCTTCATTGAAAAAGGGATCTCCGGAATTAGAATGACATCCGCGCCGCCGGCCAGACCTGAGTGAAGCGCGATCCATCCGGCATGCCGCCCCATCACTTCCAGGATCATCACTCGATCATGAGATTCGGCCGTGGTGTGGAGACGATCAAGGGCTTCCGTGGCGATGTCAAGCGCTGTGACGAAGCCAAAAGTAAGTTCCGTGCAGGCCAGATCGTTATCTATTGTTTTTGGTACACCACAAACCGGAATACCGCGCTCGCCAAACTCCTCCGCAATTCCCAGCGTGCCTTCACCGCCGAGTACTACCAGCGCTTCCAAACCCAGCCGTTCAAAGTTGGTTATGGCCTCCTTATAGACAGCTTCAGGTTTTGAACGTTCGCCCTCGGTGGTGCGCTCGACAAATCGCCCGCGGTTGCGGGTGCCCAGAATTGTCCCGCCACGAGGTAGCAGACCGCGAACGTCGGCTGGTGTAAGTGGGCGCGTCTTAATTTGGCCCAGTAGGCCTTCAAATCCGTCCTCAATACCAACCACTCTCATTCCGTATTCGCCGGTAGCGGTTTTTACCACGGCCCGAATGACTGCATTCAAGCCGGGAGCATCACCGCCGCCTGTGAGTATGCCAATCTTCTTGAACATGAATTTTGCCGGGGAGGCCCAGCCTATTTACCCACTCGCGGTGGCTCGTGATACTCGCCATACTCTGGATAATCGCGTGTGATTATGCTTCCGGGCCGGGTGTTCTCAGTCAGCAAAGTCAGGGCGTCGTGCAAGACCTTTCGCTGCAGGTCGCGCATCCCCGGCTTACCGAGGCTGTTTCCAATCTTGAAGCCATTGGGGTACAAAGCACGCGGCGGCCGCATTTGCGCAGACACTTCCGGGCTTACTGTGATTAGAACCGTCGGTATGCCCTTCATCTCGATCTCCCGCTGAACCGCGACGACCGTGCGGTGACAAACGTTTGGTCAGCCGCCGGTCAGCACTACAGCATCGGCGCGCGAGCCTTTGTCAATCTCGTTGGCTATCTCACGCGCGGTGCCCTCATACATAGCTTTCAACTGCATCGTATAGCCCATGTAGCCGACATGCTTGCGCGCAATGCCATGGATAAAACCCGAAACCCGCAGGTCGCGCAAGACGTCGAGCGGAAATACGACGTTGATGTCTTTGTCAGCGTCTGAGTGATCGTAGTGATGGTGAGTGACCATCAATTGTTTCGAATCGACGTCATCGGAAATCACGCGATAACCCAGGTCACCGAGTTCATCGGCAATATTAAAGGGTTCCTGATCACGCAAGTGAACTCCGCCGGCAGTTACGATGCCGATTGTGGCCCTGGCGAGTTCGCCTTCAAACGGAGTGAAGGGAACACACTTTCTAGAGATGGTCATAGCAACTTCGCCTGCGGCCTACTTACCGTACGCACAAAGATGCCAGATGCGTTGTTCAGCATCTGGCATCTGAGCTCCTCTCATAGTTTTCGCAAAACGTCAAACAACTCCTCGTTGTCCGGTTGGTCGGAAATGTCGTGGATATCTTTATAGGCAATCTTCCCTGTTTTATCCACGATAAATAGCGCTCGTTCGGTATAACCATCACCCTCACGATATGCTCCATATTGTCTTGCCATTTCGCCCTTGGGATGAAAATCGCTCAGCAGATCGTAGCTAAGGCGACCCAGGCTTTTGGCCCAGGCTGCATTGCACGGCACACTGTCAACGGAAATACCCAGAACCTGGGCATCATAGCCTTTAAAGCGTTCGAGGTCAGCCTCGTACGCCGGCATCTGCGCCGTTCAGACTGGTGTCCAGGCCAGTGGGTAAAACGCGAGCACCACATTGTTTTTGCCGCGGAAATCTGCCAGTCGCACTTTCTTACCTTTTTCCAAGTGACTGGGTAGGTCGAAATCCGGAGCATTGTCTCCTACTTCAGGCATGAGATGTCCTCCTTTGGAAGTATCAGTCCGCACCGAAAACGAGGGAATAAGAGTAAGATAATTGACGGTCCAGTCGAATTCAAGGTTTGTGACTCAGGCTTTCCGCCCAGAGAAGCGGCGAAACCCTATCTTTAGCCGCGAGTTGGCGCCATTGTGGGGGCGAACAACCTTTAGATTTCTCATTTGCCATCTGCCATTTGTCATCAGTTTCTCATAGCGGTGGAACCGACAAACGAGAAGTGTTAAATGCGAAATGGAAAATTCACCCCAATTCTCATTTATCATTGGTGTTTTGCCAGCTCTCCTCAGGAAAGTGGGTTGACCACCTTTGACTCGCTCGCGTAGCATACGCGGGACGACTGCTAGCTGAGCTTTTATAGAAGGGCATTTTAGGATTGGAAATCGACGACGAGGCAAAAGCTATAGTTCGCGAGATTGGCACTGCCATAAACGAGTCAGTCGAGAACTCGCCAAGGGTTGCTGAAGCGATCGAACGATTGCGCGACGCCGGTTACGAAATGGAACTCACGTTGCGACTGGAGATTGGCCTTCGTCCACATGCGGGAGACGAAGAGATGGGTGAGGCAGCTGCGGCGCTCGAGTTTACGGACGAAGACGTCAAAGTGCTCCAGCGAATGAAAATTCGGATCGATCCGGAGGAAAAAGACTAATTTCGACCTCGCCCGAATAGTCTACTTTGGCTCCTCCTCGCTGCCCGTGAGCGACTGCTGGCGCAAAGCAGCCGCTCCCAGTAGGACGCCCATGCCCATGGATTCCACAGCCGTGCTCGGCACCAACATTAAGGCGCCTTTTTCCTTCAGCCCCTCATAAAGCATATTCATGGCCCTCAAATGCAGTGCTGTCGGATTGTCCTGATACGACTGCGCCGCCTTTTCGAAAGAGTGGGCAATCTCTACTTCAGCCTGGCCGAGAATGATGCGCGCTTGCTTCTCGCGTGCGGCCTGCGCTTCGCGAGACATAGCGTCCTGGAGCGCTGTTGGAATGACCACGTCACGCATCTCCACCGACTGCACAGTTACGCCCCAAGGGTTGGAACGTTCGTCGATCAGTTGTTGTAACTCCTCTTCAATGTGCTCCCGCCCACGCAGCAGATCCGTCAGCGAAGTTCTGCCAATTATGTCGCGCAACGCGGTTTGCGCGGCCCAGCTTACTGCCTGAGGATAGTTCTGCACTTCTAACGCTGCCTTCTCAGGATCGTAAACCATCCAGAAAAGCACGGCGTCCACATTAACCGGAACGGTATCGGAGGTAAGGGTCTCTTCCGCGGCGAAGCTGGTCGTGATCACACGTTGATCCACCCAGGCTGACACTGTGTCGACAAAGGGAATAATCCAGAATAGGCCGGGACCGCGCAGACCGATGTATCGGCCCAGGCGCAAGACGACGGCTCGTTCCCATTGCCTGGCTATCTTCGGCGACTGCGCTACTAGCAATCCGAAAATTGCTCCCAAGATCACACCTATAGGACTGCCGGTCATTGCTGTTGCCAGAATTCCCAGGACTAGTGGTGCCAGACAGGTTGCCACGGCTACAACATTTACGCGAGATGCACTTGTGGCCGGTAGATTGCTTCGCGTTTCCACCAAAGCTGTACTGTTAGACATGTTTCATCTCCTTCTTCGCCGGCTTTGAAGATGCTCGATAAGCTCCGTGAGAGAGAAACCGAGGGCTTCAGTCTCTGCCACTACTCGATCCGAAAACTCACGGAGGTGATCTTCGCGATTACGGGTGTCACTTTCCTCAAAGCGGCGGGCGCAAACAAATGTTCCTACTCCCCGGCGCGTTTGCACGGCTCCGCTGCGTTCCAACTCTGCGTAGACTTTGGCGACAGTGTTGGCGTTGACCCGCAGTTCGACTGCCAATTGCCTCACAGTCGGCAATTGCTCGCCGATTCTCAACTTGCCAGTGGCTATGGCAAACCTGATCGCCCTTCCCAGTTGCGCATAAAGCGGTGTTGGGTCAGACGGGTTAATGAAGAACGTTTCAGTCACTCTCCCATTGTACTACGAACCTAGTACAAGTAAAGTTTCCGAATTCGCAGGTTTTGAGTTCCAAAATTGCGACAGTCTGTTCGCTTTCGAACCGAATCCCAAGCAGTTTTTTAATAGTATGGTTCGAGCCCGACTCTGACCTTTGCTAACTACTCAACCCCAAAGGCGTCCCCCATGCCTCTATCCGCCTGTCAGCCCGGTGAATGGTATCTGGTTGTTGCTTGTGTCCACTGCAACACCCGAGGACCACTCCTTCGTGATCTATCTCAAGGCCGGTCAGAGATATTTGCTACCTACACCTGGTTTTGCCCAATTTGCGGTCAAGTCAACCAATATGAACCTCAGGACATAGAGCGCTATAAGCACCCCGCAACGGCGTCCGATGAAGGAGAGATCAGCCACGATTGAGCGCAACCAAAAACGTCCGATGACGCTCCTTGCAGCGTTTGAGAGACTTTGCGCTTTTTCATGCGTATGCTATCTTGTCTGGCTTTTGATCCTGCCAGTTTTTCATCAGCAAGAGTCTTAAAAGAGGAGTAACAAGTGAGTATGGCTATGCCCAGCGCCAACACCATGTCAGACGGCCAGCCGACAGGGAAAGTAGTGCAGATTATTGGTCCGGTGGTCGATATCGAGTTTGAGCAACGATATCTACCGCCGATCTATCAGGCGCTACGCATCATTTCTGAAGGCTTTGATGTTCCGCAGCCAATTGATGTCATCGCCGAGGTACAGCAACATCTGGGTGAGGGTCGCGTCAGGACGGTTTCCATGCTGCCGACCGACGGAATGGTCCGGGGCATGAAAGCCATCGATACCGGGGGGCCAATCACCATGCCGGTGGGAGAAGGAACTCTCGGCCGTGTCCTCAATGTGATTGGCCAACCCGTAGATAATCTTGGCGAGGTTAAGTACAAGGAGCGCTACCCGATTCATCGTCATGCGCCATCGTTTGAAGAGCAGTCGACCGAACTGCAGATGTTTGAAACGGGTATCAAGGTTATCGATCTGATTCAACCCTTTCTGCGCGGCGGCAAAATTGGTCTTTTTGGTGGTGCCGGCGTTGGTAAGACCGTCATCGTAATGGAACTGATTAACAACATTGCGAAGGCGCGCGCCGGCTTCTCCGTATTTGCGGGGGTTGGTGAAAGAACGCGCGAAGGAAATGATCTGTTGCGTGAGATGGTCGAGTCGAAGGTTATCAATTTTGGGGAAACCTTCTATACGCATTTCGAAGAGACCGGCGACTTTGACATGACCAAGGTCGATATGAAGGCTTTGGAACAATCGAAAGTGGCACTGATTTATGGTCAGATGACTGAACCGCCTGGAGCCCGTCTGCGGGTGGCGCTCTCCGGCTTAACGGTTGCTGAATATTTCCGTGATCAGGGATTGGATGTTTTGCTCTTCATCGATAACATTTTCCGTTTCACCCAGGCGGGCTCGGAGGTTTCAGCGCTGCTTGGACGGATGCCGTCGGCGGTCGGTTATCAACCGAACCTGGCGACCGAGATGGGCGAAATGCAGGAGCGCATTACTTCGACGAAGAAAGGATCAGTGACTTCTATTCAGGCTGTCTACGTGCCGGCTGATGATTACACCGATCCGGCGCCTGCGACTACCTTTGCGCACCTCGATGCGGTGACGGCCCTTTCACGCCAAATTGTAGAGTTGGGAATTTACCCGGCTGTGGATCCGCTCGCATCCTCCTCACGCATTCTTGACCCCCGAATCATCGGCGAAGAGCATTACAACACGGCCCAGGACGTGAAGCGAGTGCTTCAACGCTATAAGGATTTGCAGGACATTATCGCTATTCTGGGTCTGGATGAGCTTTCAGATGAAGACAAACTGATTGTGGCGCGTGCGCGCAAGATTCAGAAGTTTTTCTCGCAGCCTTTCCATGTCGCCGAACAGTTCACCGGTCTTGTCGGCAAGTATGTGAAACTGGAAGACACTGTGAAAGGCTTTCGTGAGATTGTTGACGGTAAGCACGACGATCTACCAGAACAAGCCTTTTACAATGTTGGCACAATTGAAGAGGCAATAGAGAAGGCAAAGACCATTGCGCAATAGCGAAAAATGACAGATGAGGACGCTACGATTTGCCATTTGCCATTTGGACATCGCAACTTGAGTAATTTCAACCTTTTCAGCAAAACAAGTTGAAGATTCATCGGGTGCAAAAAACAGATGGGAACAAATGAAAAATCCCAAATGTCCAATGTCAAATGGTGTAGCCCCGCATCCTGCATGCACCATTAATTAGAGTATGGCCCAGAGTCTGCAACTTGAAGTAGTCACTCCCGAGCGACGCGTGCTGAGCGAGGCCGTGGATATGGTGACAGTACCCGGTCTAGGCGGCGAGCTGGGAATTCTTCCGGGACACGCGGCACTCATTTCACAACTCCAGACCGGCGTGCTGTCTTATACGAAAGCGGGAACTACTTTTCAGCTTCACGTTTCTGGAGGCTTCATAGAGGTTCGAGACGATCGCGTGTCAGTGTTGGCGGAAGTGGCGGAAAGACCGGAGGAAATCGATGCTGCACGAGCTCGGCTTGCGCGCGAGCATATTGAGAAGCAGTTAAGCGCCTGGAGCGGCACTGAGGAAGACTTCGAGAAAGCCCGTGCTCAATTGGAGCGTTCGATGGTGCGTCTGCAACTGGCTACCGGCCCGCAGAGATAGGGGGAAGGGGGAAGAGGGAAAAGGGGAACGGGGAAAAGGGGAACGGGGAAAAGGGGAACGGGGAATAGGGGAACGGGGAATAGGGGAACGGGGGAA
>DATEUF010000074.1:0-5993 GCA_035283325.1 Pyrinomonadaceae bacterium
TTCAGCGCCGAATATTGAAGATGACTTTGCTCCCATCTCGCTCAAACTGGAAAGGAAGTTCCCTCAAATGACTCAGCGCCTGCCGGACCGCTTCCTGCTTGTCAAGCGGACAGTATACTAGCAAAAAGCCGCCGCCGCCTGCCCCGGCGATCTTGCCCCCCAGCGCCCCGGCCTCGCGCGCTGCCGTATACAGCGCATCCAGGGCGCCATTGCTCACGCCCGAGGCCAACCGCTTCTTCAGTTCCCAACCCTCGTCCATCAAGCGGCCGAATGCGTCCAGGTCGCCGGTTTCCAGGCAGGCCCGCCCGCGCGCAGCCAGATCACGCAGGGTATCCAGGAAGGCCCGGCGGTTGGCGATGTTGTCCCGCTGCTCGGCCAGGATTGTGTCGGCCGAGCGAGTGATGTTCGTATAGAATAGCATCAGGTTGCGATTCAGACGTTGCGTAAGGACCGGATCGAACCCCAACGCTTCGGCCTCGATATAGCCGTTGGCCCTAAAAGTGATCTGCCTGAGCCCGCCATAGGCCGAGATGTACTGATCCTGCTTGCCAATCGGCTTGTGGCAGCGCAGGAGCTCGATCTCGCAAGCCTGTTGCGCCAGCATCTCGGCCGTGACGATCATCCCCTGGTAAGTATACAACGCCTGGAGCACCCCCACCGTGACGGCGCTCGAGGAACCCAGCCCGGTCCCCGAGGACGGGATATCGGCCAGCGTGGTGATCTCAATACCCCGCTCCACCCCCGTGATGCGCATCGCCTCCCGCACCAGTTCGTGTCGCAGATCTCCCACGCGCTCCACAATCTCTTTTTGCGAATAGTTGACGTAGATTTTGTCGTCGAAGCGCTCTTTGGCGATGACGTAGACATACTTGTCAATCGCCGTCGAGATGACGACACCCCCCTGTTCGTGATAGTAATCGGGGAAATCGGTGCCGCCGCCGAGAAAACTAAGGCGAAGAGGAGTGCGAACGACAATCACAGCTCATCTACTTTCTGGTACCCGACCATGCCAGCAAATGGTCTTCTCACATCCCAAGCTAAATCGGCTTCTTCCATGAGGGAAGCTCAACGATTCTCAGGTTCGAAACGACTAAAAAAGTCCGTATAACGCGCCAAAATGCGGTCTCGTGCAAAATGTTCCTCAGCAAAAACACGAGCATTTTGTCCAAAATGTTGGGCGAGATTCTGATTTTCCCGAAGGTAAAGAATTGCATCTGCTAACAACTTTGGCTGATCTGGCTCTATAATCAAGCCGCAATTCGCCCAGCGAACATATTTAGCTGCCTCGCTTTCAGGATGAACCGCCGCTATGACAGGGCGCCCGGCTGCCATATAAGTGAGCAATTTCGATGGTAATACTGTATCGAGTACGCCTGCTGCTTGATTAAGCAACAGTAGATTTCCGGCCGCTAGCATTTGGGGCAGAATCTGCCTGGGCTGGAGCGGCAAAAAGCGCACATTCGTCAGATTAGCCTGAGTCGTCATCTTCATCAGGCGTGTTTTGTCCGAGCCATCCCCCACAAATAAGAAAACTATATCCTCGTGATCACGGATGTACTTAGCTGCCTTTATTGCATTGCTCAGGCCCTGTTTAGAACCCAAATTGCCAGTATGAAGCACAATGAATTGCCTGTCGCTTAGGCCATAACTCTCTCGAAAAATGTTAAATTGATCAAGAGGCCGAATAAATGTTGTGTCCACCCAATTAGACAAGAGCGAAATCTTAGACGCGGGCACACCACGAGAAATGAGTTGGTCGAAGAAACCCTGGCAGATGACCAATACATCTGTCGCCCGATGATAAACGAATTCCTCTAGGCAATGAGCGAAATGGATGATCGTTTGGCTTTTTAGCATGCCAACGGCAACAGCCGCATCTACAGCTAAATCTTGCAACAATACCACAAAGGGTCGCTTCTTTAAGCGACTTAGAATATAGGCGAATACACCCAATTGCACAGGAGGTGCAATTGCGACAATCAGATCCGCATCTTTGATGGCCAATCCCCAAAGAAAAGTAGAGATCCCAAGCGAGGTGTCGTAGAGGATACGTTGCCTGGCATTCGGCCTGCCTGGGACATACACATAACCCCGATATACCACGACGCCATTGATCTGTTCACGTAGAAAAAGCCTATTTCGGTATAGAGTTTGAATCTTCCATTCCGGATAATGAGGAAATGCTGTAGCTACTGAGACGCAGTGCCCTTGGCTAATTAGGTATTCACACAGCTCAGTTGTTAACGGTGCGATACCTGTCCTCTCCGGGGCATAGTTCATCCCCATAAAAAGGAAGTTCATGTTCGGTTCTGGCGAGTTTCGCGGTACCATGCAATAGTGTGTTTTAGGCCTTCTCGGAAGTCAGTACGCGCTCGAAACCCAAATTCCTGCTCGGCTCGAGTAGTATCCAAACACCGACGGGGTTGACCGTTGGGCTTAGTCGTATCCCATACAATCCCTCCTTGAAAGCCCGTTAGCTCGGCAATGAGCTTAATCAAGTCCTTCATGGATATCTCCATACCCGAACCGATATTGATCGGATCAGGTTTATCATAACGCTCCAATGCCGCACTAATTGCTTCAGCTGCATCATCCACATAAAGAAATTCCCGTGTTGGTGACCCATCGCCCCAAACTTCGACTTGATGCTGCCCTGACTCAATCGCTTCAACGCATTTACGTATCAGAGCAGGAATGACATGAGAAGAGGCCGGATCAAAGTTGTCACCAGGGCCATAGAGATTGACTGGCAAGAGGAATATCGAGTTAAACCCATACTGGGCCCGGTAGGCTTGGCTTTGGACTAAGAGCATCTTTTTAGCTAGCCCATAGGGAGCGTTGGTCTCCTCAGGATAGCCATTCCACAAATCTTCTTCCCTAAAAGGAATGGGTGTGAACTTAGGATAAGCGCAGACTGTACCAATCGCCACGAATTTTTCAACGCCACCCCGCCAGCTCTCGTGCAGTAATTGTGTCCCCATAATTAGGTTGTCATAGAAAAACTCCGCTGGACGCTCACGATTAGCACCAATTCCTCCAACCACCGCCGCCAGATGAATCACGACATCAGGCTTGTTTTGAACCAAGAGTTGGCGTACAGCCTCTGAGTTACGCAAGTCACAGTCCTTACGACCCACGGCAATAATCTCGCTGTACTCAAGCTCTTTCAGTTTTCGAATTAGTGCCTGGCCGAGAAACCCGGTACCACCAGTGACCCAAATGCTTTGGAATCGGTTTGCGGACATACATTTTTCTCCTGGGGTCTGCTCAACCGGGCCGGAAAGCGTAGCTGTGGTCATTGAAGTATCGTGGTTCTATTTCATCTGCCGCAGGCTCAACCGGTATCCCCGTGCGGGAATATCCCAACGATTCGATTAAGTCAAGAAATTCTTTGCGATCTACGCCTTGGTGCAATTCAACAACCAGTTGGGGGCGAAATTTGCGAATCAAGCCCCACATTCCCCGCAACACGCTAAGCTCCATTCCCTGCACATCGATTTTGACGCCGTGAATATGCTCCGAGCGGCCACAAATGCGAGACCACAGCCAGTCAGCCTGCGCTACCAAGATGGTTTCCCCCTGCGCCTGCTCGGTGATCGTGCTATCTACCATGCCGCGCGTGGCAGGAAGTTGGCTTATTTCCAGCCTATTCACATCTCCCAAGGCTAACGGCAAGACCACTAGTTGAGAGAAACGATTTAAATGACGCATCTGGGTCATATAACCTGCCGTACTCACCATTGGCTCCACGGCGAATACACGCCCTGATGGCCCGACTAAACGACAAAGAGCAATGGCTGTATAGCCGTAATGGGCACCCACATCGAGCCAAGTTTCTCCTAGTTTGACATTTTCTGCAAACCACCGCAACAGCGAACTTTCAGTACGCCCGGTGATCGCTGCTGGATAATCATGCCAGGAAGTGACAATCCAGTGGCCTCGAAGTGGCCCGGCCAAGATCCTTTGCGGCTGGATAGCGTGAGGCAGGCAGGAACGCAAGAGGGACTTAAGAGTAGGACCCATTAGGGATATCATCCACTATGCTAGTTTCTAGAGTAGGAATATATTTGAATCGCAAGTCACGCATGACATTCCGTGTCTGCAAGACACGATCATAAAGTAGGCGAATGATAGTGATATAAGTCTCAAAACGTCGGAACATTTCTAGGCGATCCCCTACTGGAAAAAACGCCAAGGAACCATACCATAAAGCCTTTGCCACAAAAATCGGTGTTAACAACGCCTTGTAAAGAAACACCGTCCGGCGACCAAAGTGCTTTTCGTAAAAATACAGGAAACTCTTGTATTGCTGGACCACATAGCGATGCCGAAAATCGTTAACCGTTGCACTTCCATAATGAATGACCTGGGCCTCAGGCAGATAGTATACCGACCAGCCTGCCCGTTGCATACGTAAGAACCAGTCAGCTTCTTCGGCGAACATATAGAACCTGTCAGAATCAAAACCGCCAACCGTTTCAATCACTGCTCGGCGCACCACAAAAAATGCGCCCATCACGCATTCAACGACGAGCGGGGAATCGGCCTCCTGAGCCAACCGTCCTAGATTGAGCTTCAAGTGTTTAGCCAAATTGCGCAGAACCCAGAGTATGGGCGCAGCTTCCAATATGCCAGGAGGCACAACCAGGCGAACAGCATTGGCCAACACCGTTGGATGGCGCGATACTGATTTCTGATGAGATCCGTCCGAATTAAGCAACTTCGGCCCAACAGCGCCTGCCTCCGGATGGGCCTCCAGAAAAGAAACTAAGCGTGTCAAGGCATCGCCAGTCATCTCAATATCGCTATTGGAGATAGCAATCCAGCGGCCTCGCGCGAGCGTCATCCCCTGATTCGCAGCGCCACCATAGCCCAGGCTAACCAAATTCCGAATTACTCGAATCTGCGGAAATCTCGACTGCAGGTAATCGGAGGTCGCATCTGTGGAGGCGTCGTCAACAACGATGACCTCGCATTGGAGGCCATGTCTATGCCCTAGGATGGAAGCCACACATTCTGCCACAAGCTGTCGCGTGTTATGCGTGGGAATCACTAGCGATAGATCGGGTCGCTGAGATGATTCTATGTCGGTCATGAGTATCTCGCCGGCTTCATCCAGTCTGCTTCGATCCCCCTTTCACCTTCTCAAGATGCTTTCGTAAACATGTTCCACCTGGCGGGCGTGTTCCTGTATCGAGTAAATGCCTAGCGCCCGCCGCCGTGCGGCTTGCCCCAATCTAGCGGCAAGAGCTGGATCCTGAAGCAATCGAAACACCTGGCGGGCCAACGCCTGTGCATCGCCCTTCTCGACCAGCAGGCCGGCGCGCCCCCCCTCCAGCATTTCCGGCACGCCGCCAGAGTTTGTCCCGACGATTGGGCGTGCCATCGTCATCGCTTCCAATACCGAACGTGGGTTCGGATCGTCGTCCGATGCCGAAATGAAAACATCAAACGCCTCGATCAGTCGAGGAATATCACGACGCAGTCCGGTGAAAATGACCCTATCCTCTATCCCTAATTCTTTCGTTAAGTTCTGGAGGTACTGGGAGTGGTTTGTCCCAGATCGATTCTCAATCTCGCTGCCAACGATGATCCAACTCGCATCAGCGCCTTGCTTCGTCAGAATGGCTGCTGCTTGTAGGAAGAGATCATGCCGCTTCCACGGATCCAGCCTGCCGACAATCCCCACAACGGGACAGGAGGGTAAATTGAACTCCTCCAGAACTGACGTTCGGGCTCCCGGCGGCGGGACAAAGTCATCAGGATTGATACCGTTGTAGATAACGCAGGCCCTCGAATCCGCATTGGCTGCTCCTACGGCCTTTTCTTTGACTGCTTGAGAAACAAAAATAATACGCGTTGGCCATGGGATTTTATAGAACGCAGAGGGCCAGATGATCCGAATGTGCCATACGACTGGAATGCCGAATAGTTTATTCAAGAACCAACCCACTAAGTGAGCATCTAGGTTATTCGTGTGAACAATATCTATC
>DATEUF010000075.1:0-99371 GCA_035283325.1 Pyrinomonadaceae bacterium
CACCGTACGGAATTTTAGAGAGGGAGGAGGAAACGTGCTGTATGGTCTGGTGGCCATTTGCCACGCCGCTCGAAAGAGCTGATACATCGGAAGCCACTGACCTACTCAACTACGCGCCTCCTCTCTACTCGACGGATCTCCTTATTTCCCGCTCCCAAGCAGGTCCAGACTGCGTCTTGTCGCAGGCTGCGTTGACAGGCTCCCTTGCGTGCTTATAATGGAGCTTTTTGCGTGCTGAGGCCAAAAAGCGCTGGTCAAGGCAGTGTAGTGCAACATGCGAATTGAACTGGCAAAGCTGGAAGCGACCGATGGTAAGTTTGCCCACGCCTACGCTCTTGGAGAACTAGAGTTGAATGATGGTCGGGTCCGGCTCGTCGAGCCACCAAAAATCACAGGCCGCATAAATTGCGAGAACCGGAAAGTGAGAGTCGAGGGGAAGATAGAGGCACGCGCCGAGGTTGAATGTGATCGTTGTTTGAGGCCGATTGATCTGCCGGTCGACTCACCTTTCAAGTTGGACTACGTGACAGCCGAAGATTACGAGTCGATTCATGCCAACGAACTTGCCCCGGAAGATTTGGCCCTGTCAGTTTTTGACGGCGTAGCAGTTGATCTGGATGAGATCGCACGTGAACAGGTACTACTGGCGGTCCCTTCTCAGATTCGATGCCGGGCAGATTGTAAAGGACTATGTGCTATCTGCGGCGCAGACCGTAACGTCAGTGACTGCGGCTGCCAAGTTACGGAGGTTGATCCGCGCTGGGCGGGATTAAGAGAAATCGTCAATCGTGAATAGAGAATCGTAAATCGTGACACGATTCACAATTTACGATTCACGATTCACAATTTACGATTCACGATTTCACAATTTACGATTCACACTAATAGGAGTCTTTATGCCGAATCCAAAACGAAGACATTCCAAGGCGCGACGCGGCAAGCGGCGAGCCCATGATGCTCTCCGAGTGCCGCAGGCGACGCTCTGTCCGAATTGTCAGGAACCTCGCATGCAGCATCGCGTCTGCCCAAAATGTGGGCATTACAAAGGACGCGAAATACTGCACGTTGAACAGACCTGACGGTACCGAGCGCTGTGCGTACCAATTCCGAGAATCCACTGACGAGAAAAATCGTTCTTGATGCGATGGGGAGTGATCACGCGCCGCACGCCGAGATCGATGGAGCGTTGGCGGCCACTCGCGATCTGGGTGTCAGCGTAATACTGGTCGGACAGAAGGAGAAAGTGGAACCAGAACTGCGCCGCTGCGGCTGGCGTGGGGATGGCGACCGTGGCATTGAGCTGGTTGAGGCTGCGGAAGTAATCGGCATGGATGAGCCGGTGGCCAATGCCGTTAGACGTAAGAAGCAGAGTTCTTTGAGAATTGGAACGAAGCTGGTTACAGAAGGCCGGGCAGATGGTTTTGTCTCTGCTGGTAATACCGGTGCCGCAATGGCCACAGCCAGGATGGTAATAGGTATGCTGCCTGGCGTGGATCGCCCGGCGCTGGCTGCGATGATTCCAACCAAGGCCCGTAAGCCGACGCTGTTGCTAGATGTCGGAGCAAACTCTGAATGCAAGGCCCATCACCTGGTGCAGTTTGCTATCATGGGAGATGCCTACTCTCGCGCAGTTCTGGGAACTACAAGGCCAGCGGTCGGCTTGATGAGCATTGGGGAAGAAGAGGCCAAGGGTAATGATTTGACCAAGGAAGCCTTTCCGTTGCTGCGGGGATTGAGCGGTCTCAATTTTGTGGGAAATGTTGAAGGTCGCGATCTCTTCTCCGGCGCTGTCGACGTAATTGTTACCGATGGATTTACCGGAAATGTAATGCTCAAACTATCAGAGGGCCTAACGGATGCAATGCTCTCAATGATTAAGCGTGAGCTGACATCCACGGCAGTAACTAAGGCAGGGGCTGTGCTTGCTAAGCCTGCCTTTCGGAGCATCAAAAAGCGCCTGGATTATTCCGAATACGGTGGGGCGCCTTTGCTTGGCGTTCGGCGTATTGTCGTGATCGGACACGGAAGTTCCAATGCGCGTGCCATTCGCAACGCAATTCGCAGTGTGAAGGAGTTCTCTGAAAACCATGCCAGCGAGCGCATTGAGCATGGAATAGCGGATACAAATTCCATTTGGCTAGAGGCTCAGGGAAGTGGGATATGACGTGCGTAGGTTGGCTTTTGGTTTCCTAGTAGATACTATTAGCGATTGTCTTGAAATCGAGGGTTAGAATGGCAGATGAACGGGCGGGCATTCTTGGTACGGGCCACTCTTATCCACGGGGTATTCTGACGAATGCCGACTTGGAGAAAGTTGTGGACACGTCGGACGAGTGGATCACCACCCGCACCGGTATCAAGCAGCGCCGCAAGGCAGCACCAGGAGAGTACACATCACTGTTTGCGGTTCGAGCTGCCCGCCAGGCGATAGAGCGTGCCAGGCTCGACCCTGCCGATATCGATCTCCTTATCTGTGCGACAGTCAGTCCCGATCAAATATTGCCATCTACCGGCTGCATAATTCAGGCGGAACTTGGCGCCAATAAGGCAGCCGCCATGGATCTGGTGGCTGCTTGTTCTGGCTTTCTTTACGGCGTGACGCTCGCAGACGCGATGATTCGTACTGGCCAATCAAGGTATGCGCTGATCATTGGCGCAGAAATTCTGACGCAGTATGTCGACTACAGTGATCGCCAAACTTGTGTGCTGTTCGGAGACGGAGCCGGTGCCGCGGTGCTTGGTCCGGTAGAAAGCGGTCGGGGAATCCTCGCAGCTCGGATTAGATCGGATGGAAGATACGAAGAGCAGTTATATTCACCCGGTGGTGGCACGCGACGGCCGCCAACCGCGGCAACCCTTGCAGCGGGTGACCATTTCTTCAAGATGAAAGGAAACGAGCTCTTCAAAGTAGCCGTACGTTCAATGGCCGACATTTCACGCGAGGTGTTGGAAGAAGCTGGGGCGCGAGCCGAAGATGTGAGCCTCTTCATTCCGCACCAGGCCAATCAAAGAATCACTGATGCAGTTGCCACCAAGCTGAATGTGGAAGAGACACGTGTGTATTCAAATATTGCGATGCACGGCAATACCTCCTCCGCATCGATTCCAATTGCCCTTGATGAATGCGTTGAGGCCGGTCGGATCAATCAGGGCGACTTGATTCTGCTCGCCTCGTTCGGCGGTGGCGTAACTTGGGGCGGTGTATTGATGAGATGGTAGGGAATTGCCGATTGCCAATTGGCTAGATGACTTCAGTATGCTGCTTTCACAGAATTTGAATGACGATTGAAAATCGGCAATCTGCAATTGGCAATCTGCAATCGAAAATTGCTTACATCTTCCCAGGGCAGGGTTCGCAATTCATAGGCATGGGAAAGGAACTGGCTGAGAACTTTCCCGCCGCCCGTCAGGTCTTTGAAGAAGCAGATGCTGCGCTTGATTTTCCGATTACGCGACTCTGTTTTGCCGGTACGACTGAGGAACTCGAGCTAACGGAGAATACGCAGCCAGCGATTCTGACATGTTCTGTGGCCGCTCTCCGGGTAATGGAGACTGAGGCGTTTCCAAAAGCCGACTACGTCGCCGGACACAGCCTGGGCGAGTATTCCGCCCTGATCGCAGCCGGTGCCCTCTCGTTCGGCGAGGCAGTACGCACTGTGCGGAATCGCGGGCGGTACATGCAAGCAGCGGTTCCGGTTGGGAAGGGTGCGATGGCGGCGGTAATGGGCCTGTCGTTGGGCGATATTGAAAAAGTTTGTGTTGAAGCGAGCGAAGGGCAGATTTGTGCTCCCGCGAATATCAACACGCCGAATCAGGTAGTCATTGCCGGCAACACCGAGGCTATTGATCGGGCCACTGAGTTGCTGAAGGATCTTGGTGCGAAGCGGGTAATTAGGCTCAATGTGAGCGCCCCATTTCATTGCGCATTGATGATGCCTGCGCAGGAACGACTGGCCGGGGATCTCGCAAAATTGAAACTTGCCGATTTAACCGTGCCTTTGGTTACTAATGTTGATGCCGTTGGGATTTCAACTGCTTCCCAGGCTCGAGAGTCGTTAATCAGGCAAGTTTCGTCCCCGGTGCGTTGGCTGGAATCGATCGAATTGTTGATTCGCCAGGGCGTAGAAACCTTCGTTGAGGTTGGCCCCGGCAGGGTGTTGTCTGGTTTAATTAGGCAGATTAGCCGGGAAGTGAAGTGTCATAACGTGGGAGATTCGGCGAGCCTCGCAGCGGCCGGGAGCGCTCTGGGCTGAGTGGGTGGCGCCGTTGGCAGTTTGTTAAAACACAGAGGAGCAAACGAGATGCCCGATCAAGAGATCGAGAACAAGGTCAAGCAGATAATAGTTGATGAGCTTGGCGTGGATGAGAACGAGGTGACGCCAAACGCGCGTTTTATCGACGATCTAGGTGCTGATTCGCTCGATACTGTCGAATTGGTCATGCGGTTTGAGGAAGAATTTGGGATCGAAATTCCGGATGAAGACGCCGAGAAGATCCAGAGTGTGCGTGACGCGTACAACTATATAGATCAGCACAAGAAGTAGCCGAGGCAGTGATGACTAAGAGACGTGATGAGTGATGAGTGATAAGTGACAGGAAAGACATCGTGTCTTTAGGAATGTCACTCCATCACTCATTTACTTATCACTCATCACTTGTCACTGTTTTAAAGGAGTTTTTCATTTGACACGTCGCGTTGTAGTTACCGGCCTCGGACTGGTAACACCTGTTGGCAATTCGGTGGAAGAAACGTGGGCTGCTCTGATGAGCAGTCGGAGCGGAGCTGATTACATCAGGAAGTTTGACGCCGAGAAGTTTCCTGTCCGCTTTGCCTGCGAAGTCAAAAACTTTGACCCACTCAATTATGTGGAGAAGAAAGAGGCGCGCAAGATGGGCGCCTTTATTCATTACGCCATCGCGGCGGCCGATGAAGCTGTGCGTATTAGCGGCCTCCAGGTCAGCGACGACATTTCGGAGCACGTTGGTACATACATAAGCAGTGGTATTGGCGACTTCTGGGCCATAGAGCGGGAACACTCCAAGCTTCTCCGAGAGGGACCAGGTAGAGTTTCTCCATTCTTTATTCCTTCCGCTATTGTGAACCTTGCTTCCGGACAAGTCTCGATCCGGCACAATGCCAAAGGGCCAAATTCGGCCACGGCGACCGCCTGTTCAGCCGGTGCACACGCCATTGGGGACAGTTTCAAGATTATCCAACGCGGCGCCGCGGACGTGATGATTTGCGGCGGTGCGGAATCTGCGATAACGCCCATGAGCGTTGCCGGTTTTGCAGCCATGCGGGCGCTCTCCACACGCAACGACGACCCGCCGCACGCCTCTCGTCCCTTTGATCGCGAACGTGATGGGTTCGTTATCGGCGAAGGCGCGGGCATCATGATTCTGGAAGAGTTGGAATTTGCTCGGCGTCGCGGCGCGACCATCTACGGCGAACTTGTTGGTTATGGCATGACGGCGGACGCTTTTCACATTACCATGCCGGATGAGACCGGTTCAGGGGCGATTCGCGTCATGGAAAAGGCTCTTCAAGACGCGCGCGTGAGACCCGAAGAAGTTGGTTACATCAACGCTCACGGCACCTCGACGCCTTACAATGACAAGTTTGAAACGCTTGCCATCAAGAAAACCTTCGGCGAGCATGCGTACAAGCTCGCTGTCAGCTCAACAAAGTCGATGACCGGGCATCTGCTTGGTGCGGCAGGCGGCATTGAAGGAGTATTTTGCGTACTGGCGCTCCACCGGGACAAGTTGCCGCCGACGATCAACTATACGCATCCGGATCCTGAGTGTGATCTGGACTACGTGCCGAACGAACCGCGCGAGGCGAAGGTGCAGTATGCGCTCACCAACAGCTTTGGCTTTGGCGGGACCAATGCGGCCTTACTTTTCAAGAGATTTGAGAATTAGTCAGTGGTCCGTTGTCAGTAGTTTTGTCAGCCCACTGACTCTAATGTCGGAACACATAAGACTCGACCACTGACGACGGACAACTGGCCACTGACCAAATATGAAAATCATAGTAATGATGAAGCAGGTCGCGAATAAGGACGCGATCCTGCGGATCAACAAGGAAGAGACCTGGATCGAGGAGAGTGATCTCTCTTTTGAAGTGAATGAGTCAGATGGCTATGCGCTCGAAGAGGCCTTGCGCGTGCGCGAGAAGATTGGGGGCGAGGTGGTGGTTTGCTCGATGGGTCCACAACGAGTTAAGGCCGTTATTAAAGACGCTCTGGCCCGCGGCGCGGATCGGGCGATTCATGTCGTAGGCGACAATCTGGCCCACCTTTCACCGTACGCGGCCGCCAGCGCCATGGTTGAAGCAATTCGAGAAGAGCAGGCGGATCTGATCATGACGGGATTGCAGTCAGACGATTACGGCTATGGCCAGACAGGCGTGATCATGGCCGAATTGCTGGGTCTTCCCCATGCAACCATTGTGATTGAAGTAGACGCCTCTGGTGAGCGGCTACGCGTCAAGCGGGAACTCGAGAGCGGCTGGTACCAGTGGTATACATTGCCGCCGCCTGCTTTACTGACGATTCAATCGGGCATCAGTCAGATTCGCTACGCAACGCTTAAAGGAATCATGGCGGCTAAGAAAAAAGAGATACGGGAAGTGACGCCGCCGGCGGATATCGTCAACAAGCCTGCTCATCAACGCGTCGCAAGAATCTACTTGCCCGAGAAGAGTAAGCAGACGCAGTTTCTGGGCAACGGTGACGCAAAAGCCGGAGCAGTTGCATTAGCTGAAAAGCTTCATCAAGAAGCGAGGATTCTGTAGGGGCTGCACTCCGTGGCCGCCCCATCGTCTGTTAAAGCCACGGAGTAAGAAGGAAGCGGCGCACGTAGTGCCGCACGCAAGAGGAGGGGGCGGCCACGTAGTGCCGCCCCCTACAAGGTTGATGAGTAAAGGCATTCTGGTATTCATCGAGCATCGCGGTGGCGTCGTCAACAAAACGAGTTTTGAGGCGATCGCGGCGGCGCAAAGTCTTGCCGCAACACTGGCCCAGCCTGTCACTGCCGTTGTTCTGGGCGCCAGCGAAAGTTCACTTCTGACCGCCATCGCCGCTTACGATCTCGCAAAGGTTATTCACGCTGAGAATCCGAAACTCGGCGAATACACCCCCGACGCGTATGCCGACGCGATGGAGCAGATCATCCGCCAACTTGATCCGAAGCTGGTAGTTTTGTCGCATACCTATCTGGTGCGTGATTATGCGCCAAAACTCGCTACGCGATTCGGAAAATCGTTAATCAGCGATTGCGTTCGGGTGGCGGTTAAGGACGGGAAAACGGTTTTCACTCGCCGACTGTTTTTGGGCAAGATCGACGCCGACATCGTTCCGGATGACGAGTCGCCAATTTTTGCGACCTTCCAGGCTGGAGCCTATCGCCCTGATCAAGCAAAGAAGGGAAGTGGCGCGACGGTAGAGACCACGACGGTTGAAGTGCGAGAAGTGCGCATGGTTCCAGAGGCTCCGTTCCAGGAAGTAAAACAGGCCGTAGACCTGAGCAAGGCAGATGTGATAGTGGCAATTGGCCGTGGCATCAAGAGCAAAGACAATATCGCGCTCGCCGAGAAACTTGCTGAGGTTCTGGGCGGCGACCTGGCTGCTTCGCGCCCGATCTGCGACGCCGAATGGCTGCCAATTGATCGGCAGATCGGATCCTCAGGTCAAACGGTTGCCCCAAAACTCTACATCGCGTTGGGAATCTCGGGCGCGATACAGCACCTCGTGGGTATGAAGAACTCCGGGACAATTGTCGCTATTAACAAAGATCCAGAAGCGCCGATCTTCGATATTGCCGACTACGGCATTGTCGGGGATCTGTTTGAAGCGGTTCCCGTTTTGACCGAAGAGATCAAGAAGATCAAGGGCCTCACTTAGAATCCAACTAAAACAAGGTTCCCTGGGCCTCGGCAGCGCTATCCTTCGCCGCATACTCTTCCAAGCAGGCCTCGAGCGATTGCCCCAAGTTCTCGAGCGAGGCGGGGAGGGGGATTGCGCCACGCTTGATGAGCAACTGGTTTCCTTCGGGCGAGTCCGGACCATCGACAGCAAAGACTGGAACCCAACCAGCCTTGATGGCTTCTTCAGCACCGGCCCAGGTTCCACCCTTACCAGCATCGCTAGCGATGACAATTGCGAAGTCGGCGAGAGAGTAGATCAGCTTGTTGCGAGCCATTGCCATTCCAACGTTGAAGCCGGCCGACGGGACATAAGGCGTTGCCAGCACCAGCCGTCCCTCTTCGATAGCGACTTGAGCATCACTGGCCCGCAACGCCTTTTCCAGACTATCTGCGAGCAGGCCTGCGGCGCTTCCACCGGCTCTCAGCGCACGTCCCATCGCAATTTTATCGACGCCGCGGGCTCCGCCCGAAAAGACCACAAGATTTGATTCCGCGCAGGCGCTGCCGATGAGTTCGGTTAGTTCAATGCCACGGGCATCGATGTTACGCGAACCGACAATGGCAACGCCGCGCCGCTTTAGTAGATTGGCATCACCGGAGCCGTAGAGTACCACTGGAGCGGCGTCGCGTAATCGTTCTCGCAATCGGGGTGGGTAATCTTCTTGATCACGAATCAGAACCCAGATGCCGAGTGATTCAAGTCTCGCCACTTCCTGTTGGACGGCCGTGCTTCGATCCAGTAACCGCGCTAATCTCGAGGCTTCATCTTCATGAATCTGAAGCGTTGCCTGAATCTGCTCAACCGGCCAGCCGAGAAGATTTGATATGGCAACAGATGTTGCAGTCAGCTTTAGCTCGAGCTGGGTCCATTCGCGTGCGCTCAGCGGTTTGGCATTGGGTTGCTCGTGAAGTGCCAAATGCGAAGTCAGCAAAATGAGAGTCAGCGATTCGCTGTTTAAGTTCATAGTCAGGTCTTGCGAGCGGTCGCTCGAGCCAAAGTGAACGGATGAATTGCCGCGGCCCCTCGTTGTCTCAGTAACCAACCCGCGAGCGTCAATGTCCAGCCCGAGTCGATTATGTCATCGATCAAAAGTACGGCGCCGGATGGCAGCTGCTCAAGCGCTGCCAGGGTTCCCGCAACGTTGCGCGCTTGCATCGAACTATTGGCCATTAACTTCTGTTCTGGCGCCGCCGCTGTGCGAAACAGCGCCTCGACAAATGGAATGCCAAGTAATTCGGCCAGTCGGGAAGCAAAATCATACACCAGCCGTGGATGGCGACGGGAAGGTATAGCCGTGACCCATTCAGGGCGGGGTTCCGGGCGCCAACGCTCGCGAATGAGTTCAGCCGCCGCTTGCAGCAACTCGGAACCGAAATCACCCCGCTGATATTTTCCCTCACGAACGAGTCGGCCCCAACCAGCATCGCCGTAATAGCAGAGTGAGCGACCTTCAAAGTTCCGCATGGTTTCGGGTATTACGGATGAGAGTTCCGGGTACAAGTCTGCCGGCCAGCGCTTCCTTGGTTGTATAACTATTTCGGACTGTTTCAAGAATGCTATGGCTTCCCGCACTAGTTCGGGACGAACTTCAGCGCGAAAACCTCGACCCTGGCAGTTCGCGCATCTACCACAAGGTCTCGCTTCAGGATCATCCAGCTCACGCGCAAGGAATTCCATGAGGCAGTCGCGGTGCCCCACGTAAGCACGCATTTGCTCGACTTCTCTCCGCCGCAGCGCCGTTATCCGTTCCGCGCGATTGTAATCGGGCTGCCACTCATTTGAACTGCGGGAGTAACGCATCGCGGTCCTGTGGTACTGAGGTATTACCGCACCATCCAATTCCAGAAGTTTCAACGCGCGTTCAAGCATGGTGCGCGATACGTTGATTCGAGCAAGCAGTTGATTAAACGTTAGGGTATTCCCCGCTAGCGCTTCGATCACTTCGGTCATTACTTGCGGGCTGGGAAACGCGCTCTCGATGAAATAGTCCTGAATCTCGTCATCCTCCTGGCCACTGAGAAGAATGCCGTAAGCCGGATCGATAGCGCGTCCGGCGCGACCCACTTGCTGATAGTACGCGACCACTGAACCGGGCCGCTGAAAATGGATAACGAACGCCAGGTCCGGTTTGTCAAATCCCATGCCCAAAGCCACTGTCGCTACCAGCGCTTTGATTTCGTTCTTGAGCAATGCCTGTTCGAGAGCGCTGCGATCAAGTCTGCCGTCGTCTCCTGCATGGTAAGGTTCGGCGCAGATGCCGTGAGACTTAAGCCAGGTGGCGACTCTTTCGACGTCCGCCACAGTCAAACAGTAAATGACGCCGCTCCCTTTAAACTTGCTTACGTTCTCGGCCAGCCAACCCAATCGCTCGGTCTGCGTCGGTAGCCGGATATTCTGAAGCCTCAATGAGAGCCGGGTGAGCGGCCCACGCATTACGGCCAGTCCCTCGCCAAGTTGTGCTTTAACATCAGCGATGACTCGATTATTGGCGGTGGCGGTCGTTCCCAACACAGGAACGCCTGCCGGCAATCTCGCCATAAGATCAGTTATGCGTCGGTAATCGGGGCGAAAGTCGTGGCCCCAATCGGAGATGCAGTGGACTTCATCAATCACGAAAAGACCGACCCGTCCCAGTGTACGATGAAGCACCGATTCGACGAATCGCTGGTTTCCGAGGCGCTCCGGCGAAATCAGCAAGATGTCGCAGGTGCCGCCGGCGAGCGCGGCTTCCGCTGCGGACCATTCGGTGGCATTGGAACTGTTGATAGTGAAAGCCCGGATCCCGATTCTGGAAGCGGCTTCAATCTGATTGCGCATCAAGGAGAGCAGCGGACTTAATAAGAGCGCGGGTCCTGAACCCTGTTCACGAAGTAGTTTTGTTGCCAGGAAGTAGATCAGACTCTTGCCCCAACCGGTTCGTTGCACAACCAAGGTTCTGCCGCCGCCCGTGACAATTTCTTCAATGGCCTGCAACTGACCTGGCCGGAAGCTTGCCTGGGGGCCAAGCATCTGGCGAAGTAGCGTAAGTGCGCGAGTAGATGTTTGAGGTGAAGACATGAGGTGCTCGTACCAAAGTGGATAGGGGGCGAATCCTTTGTACGTGCTGGTTATAGGGAGTCACCAGCGTCCTGGCAAAACATCCCAGGCGAATGGGCTTTGCGTTTGCGACACTATACACTGAGCTCAAGCGAGCTCAAAGCAATGTCGCCAGGTCTTTCACTATTTCCTCGGGTTTCCATTCATTGCCACGGTACACCTTATAGACTTTGCCATCCGGTCCGACGATCACCGTACGGAGGCCATGAACGATCTGTTCTTCACCGGTTGAATTGTCTTTGAAGTAACGTAGACCAAAATATTGCGCTACGCCCTTGATTTCAGCACTCGAGCCGGACGCAAATTCCCAGTGGTCAAATGTCTCCTCTGAATAGCGGCTGGTATGAGCAGCGCCATAACTGCGTAAGATCTTAGGAGTGTCATATTCGGGATCGATACTGATACTCAACAGGTGCGTCTTACCATACAACTCCGGATCTTTCTTTAACGCCTGGTCAATCTCGGCAAAATTGTTGCTCATTAGAGTGCAGTACTCGGGAATAGGACACCGCGTGTAGATGAAAGTCAAAAGCAGCGCCTTGCCCTGGTAATCATGCAGTTTGATGGTCCGATTGTCCTGATTGACAAGCCGGTAATTGGGTACCTGATCGCCGGGCTTTGCTTCCACTACTCCCGTGGTGGTGGCTCCTGAAGTGTCAGCACTCTCCTTCGTAATAGCCAAGTCTTCGAGCCATGATTGCGGGCCATCTACAACCAACGTCGCTGTAACTTCATCTCCGGGGGTCAGAATCTGAAACACCCATTGGTCCCGGACCGCGAAGGGCATCGTCATGGCATCCATAAAGCCTTCAATTTTCTGATGCGCAATGGTGACCAGATGCTTATCTCCTTCGACTGCCACTACCTTTCCTTTCAGGTCATAGCGCTTTTCAGTGGTGGAACGACGGTGGCAAGCAGCGCCAATGATTATTATGGCCAGAAAAACGGCGAGTCCATACCTCAGCATTAAAGAACTACTGGCGGGCAAGTTGTTTGTCATAAAGTTGCTGATAGGCCCAAAAATTTGTCATCACCTTGAAGACATAATCCTTTGTCTGAGAGAAGCCAACCTCAGGCACGTAGCGATCCGGTTCTTGAGAGCGCGAACGAGCCATCCACCGTGCCATATTGTCTGCACCAGCATTGTAGGAGGCCGCCACTGCCGCGGGTTTTCCCGGAAACTGCCGGGAGAGCGTAGCGAGATACTGCGACCCAAACAGAATCGACGTGTCAGCATTGTAGAGGTCATCCTGGCGAAACCCGTTATAATTGAGTTGTTTCGCTACATCGCTCGCCGTTGCGGGAATGAACTGCATTAGTCCGCGCGCCGCGGCCACTGACTTCACGTCCGTTCGAAACCGCGACTCCTGACGGGCGATGGATAGAACAAATCGAGGGTCGACATCTCTTGCGACGGCATGCTCCAACAGGGATTCTCGAAAGGGAATTGGATACAGGAGTTCCACCAACTCGCGCGGAGCGAGTTCGAGAATGTAATCCGGCGGGACTGCCTTCCATACCTGTTCAGCAAACCGAATGGCACGATTGGCGAGGCCGCCACGTAAACAGTATTGCGCCAGGGTGAAATTAATATCCGAAATGGGCGACGCTGTTGGAGGCGCCTTATCGGGAGTGAAAAGAGAGCCAGCAGCGACAAATTCCGGCACCCCCTCGTCATACAGTCCCAAAAACAGAAGCTCCTGAGCAAGGACCAGATGGCTGGGTTCCAATTGCTGCGCCGGAAGTCTCTCAACAACTGTCTGGCGGCCAAGAGTCACGGTCTTGAACTCCGGCAGCGTATATGCAGGAAGTGCTTCGTAAGCCTTCCGGAGTAGTGCAAGAAGCTCATTTCTGGTCGAAGCTTCGGGAGCCAGGCGCAGTGCGTTTTGTGCTGCCTGGCGAGCCGAGTCCGCCGCGCCGGTGGCAAGCGACCTCATTGTTTCGGCTCGCAGTGATTCGAGGCGAGACTGAACTAGGCCCCGGGATCTAGCATCTTCCCTCAACGATCTTAGCCGCTGCGTTGCTCGTTGGCCGTAATACTCATTGCGTCCATCAGGAATAGCCAGATAACCGGTGATAGCCTCGTCAAACTTGCCAAGCTGCTCCTGTGCGTAAGCCCGCAGGAACCTGATCTCCGAGAGCGTCGTGCTGCCCGGAAGGTTCTCTGTAATTAGGTTTGAAATCTGTGCCAACTGGTCCGCATCCGAAATCGCTCGCTGCCACCTGCCCTGGGTCAGATGAATTCGCAATTGAGCAAACAGAGCGAGCGCTGATCCGGGTTCATCCTTGAATCTTGTGCGGGCCTGCTCCACCCAGTCGAGCGCTTCTTTATAGCGCCCAGCTTCGTGAAGCAGATCGATAAGATTGAGGTATGGCCTATCTGGATTGGGTGCGTCCGTAAAGCGCCCAATTAGGAGTCTGTAAGCGGCGATGGCGTCGTCAACGCGCCCAAGACGGCTGTATGACCCAGCGACCAAGGCTAATGCATCTCTTGTACTCGAACTCTCGGGAAACTTATCTACTCGCTGAAGATACTTAATCGCCTCGTCATAATGCTGTTGTAGGTAGTAACCCCGGCCGACTTGATATAGAGCATTCGGAACAGCCCCACTCTGTGCGTTGGAATCGATGTTAGCAAGATAGTGGATTCGAGCATGCTCGAAATCCCTGTTGAACTGATAGATGGATGCTCGCAACAGGTGCTCTGATTCGTCGAGTGCACGGTTGTTTCCGCCCGTACTGTCCATTGCGTCGAGAGCGCGCACCGCAGCCAGCGCAAAATCGTCCGGCCGCGAAGCGTCAGGCATCTGCATGATCAGTTTGGCAAACGCAACTCTCGCTTCCGCCTGGCGACCTGATTCCAGATACGCCTGTGCAAGCAGAGAAAGCGCCTCACGTACAGTCGCACCGCTCTTAATGGTGGTGACTGGTTGAAGCGCGGAGATTGCAGCGGCGAAGTCGCGGCTTTCGTAAAAGCTTTGACCGATTCTGAGGATGGCCGCGTCATGCAGCAGACTTCCGGGCGCCTGGGTAATCAATTGCTGTAACCTTTCACGCTCAAGCACGAGATCACCAGTTGAACGGGCAAACCGTGCTAGTCTCCACAGCGCGTACTGGGAGAGGACCGAGTTGCGAGCGACCACCGATTGGTAGTTGGCCGCAGAGCCGGCGGAGTCCCTGGCTCGCTCCGTCAACCTGCCGAGCAGATAATCATAGTTGTTCGCCGCGAACAGTTGACCATTGGAGGTTTTCAGGGCCTGCAACTCTCCAATCGCCATCTTCAGATCGTTGGCTTCAATAGCGGCTTGAATTCGTTTGTGACCTTCGGCTGGAGTTTGTGCCGGTGTGGAAAACGATATAAGGAGGCAAAATGTGGAAAGAAGCAGTTGGGTTTCGCGCCGCACGTGTAGAATTATGATCCAGCGAGGTCATATTCCCAAACGACGAAGATAAATACAAACTAGAGTAGTTTTTCGCGACTATTTAAAACATAATCGCTTGCGCATGACTGGAACACTTAACAATGCAGGCTCCCGCCAAGGAGTGAAACTGCTCGAGGGCGCACCAATCGCCCAGGCGATCAAGGCAGAAGTTGCCCTGGGCGTGAGAAGGCTATCTGAAGAGCACGAGATCCAACCATGTTTGGCGGCGATTCGCGTCGGTGACGATCCGGCCTCGGAAATCTACGTTAGGAACAAGATCCAGGCATGTGCGGAGGTCGGGATCCGTTCAGAGCTTCATGCCCTTTCCTCATCAACCAATGCCATTGAACTGCTCGATCTCATTTCATTACTCAACGAGCGAAACGATGTGGACGGGATCCTTGTGCAGCTACCCTTGCCTGACGGAATCGAAGAAGCGGCAATGATTGAGGCGGTGGATCCGAGGAAGGACGTGGATGGTTTCCACCCATTGAATATCGGCAAACTGGCGATGTGCAAGCCCACCTTCGTGCCCTGTACACCCGCCGGAATTCTGGAATTATTAGACCGTAATAACCTTGCCATTCGAGGTGCAAATGCCTGCGTCGTCGGTCGAAGCCAGATAGTGGGCCGGCCCGTGGCGCAACTTCTGCTCCAGCGCGACGCAACCGTAACCATCTGTCATTCACGTACCCGCGATATCGCTGCAATAACGAATGGCGCAGACATTCTTGTCGTGGCCATCGGCCGTGCCGGATTTATTGGTGCAAGGCACATTAAGCGGGGAGCAATCGTCATTGATGTAGGAGTTAACAGGATAACTGATGAAGTGACTGCACGTTCTCTGTTTGGTGCAGATCTCGAGCAGCGCTTACAAACACTGCGGAAAAGGGGTTATACGACCGTAGGTGATGTCAATCCGGTTGAAGCGGATGCCGTAGCGGGCTGGCGCACACCGGTTCCCGGCGGAGTCGGTCTTCTGACGGTGGCCATGCTAATGAGCAATACGTTGAAGGCGGCAAGGATGCGAAGAGGCAGCGGCTGAATTCTAATTGCGGATTGCCGATTAAAATTCGCAATTCGCAATCCGAAATTTTCAAACATGCTACGAGTTGGACTGACGGGCTCCATCGGAGTAGGGAAGTCGTTTGTGGCGGGCGTTTTACGCGAACTCGGCTGTCATGTTCTGGATGCAGACCAGACGGCGCGCGAAGTGGTAACGCCGGGAGCGCCCGGCCTCACTGACGTTGTAAAAGCGTTTGGAAAAGAGGTGCTACATCGAGACGGCACTCTTGATCGCCAGCGGTTGGGCGCATTGATATTTGGAAGTGATGAAAAGCGCACTCTATTGAATTCAATTCTTCACCCATACATCATTGCTCGCCAGGACCAGGTATTACGCGATTGGGAGAGGCAGGATCCAGATGGCATCGCCGTTGTTGATGCCGCGTTGATGATCGAATCGGGTGGATACAAGTGTTTCGATAAGTTGATCGTAGTTCACTGCAACCCGGAGGAACAGTTGCGACGCATCATGGCGAGAGACAGTCTGTCTCGCGAAGAGGCCGAAAGAAGGGTTGGCGCGCAAATGTCTCAGGCAGAAAAGAAGAAGTATGCTGATTATTTGATTGACACCTCCGGTGGATTTGAAGCGACCAGACATCGGACCCAGCAGGTATATGAGAACCTGGTTGCCATAAGTGAACAACCATCGAAAGGGCTGTTGTCAGATTGATGTATGCAGCAGCCAACATGTCTGCAATGCGAAGTGGAATGAGAGCCCTTATAGTTGGCGCCTTACTACTAACGTTCGTTGTTGGTAATGCGGGATGTTTCACCACAACACCCGGTGAGCGTTTTTACGGACGGGTAGTAATTCCGCAGGAACAGCACTTTCGCTGGAGTGATGGTGGCCTACCGCAGATATTTGATCCGGCATTTGCAGCAACCCCGCCCGACACTGACCTTGTGAGAGCAATCTTTGAGGGGCTGACTGACTATGATCCCCGCACGCTCGCCCCGGTTCCCGCCGTTGCTACTCGTTGGGAATCATCAAACGGCGGTAAGACCTGGACCTTCTATTTACGAGAGGATGCTCGCTGGTCAGACGGAGTAATGGTGACGGCACAGGATTTTGTACGGTCGTGGGAACGTACTGCCAGGATCGGCGATCTTGTTCCGCACACTGAGTTACTGCGAAACATCGAAGGAGCGAGGAAAGCTCCGGGTCACACTCCAGATAAGCAGTCTGAGCAGACTGCGCAACCCGCTGCCAGGCCAGGTGGCGAGCCGCGCTTTGGTGCCGAAGCCCTGAACGACCGAATCTTAAGAGTTCACCTTGAACAGGCGGATGAAAACTTTCCCGCTCTCGTGGCGCACCCTGTCTTTCGGCCTGTAAGAATAGCGGATACAGAACCTGGGCGCAGAGTTGGCCCCCGTGGAATCATCTCCAACGGAGCCTTCACTCTCTCCGCGGCAGAACCCAATCGAGTAGTACTCGAGCGCGCGAAGAACTATTGGGCGAAAAGTGACGTTGCACTCGAGGTAGTTGAGTTTGTCGGTACTAGCGATGCCGAAGCGGCACTCGCCGCCTATAGGGCCGGAGAGATCGACGCGGTGACAAACGCGGCCTTTGAACCATTGGCGATAAAACTCCTTGCGCCCTATCAGGATTTTCGACGGGAAACCTATGGGGCCTTGACCTATTACAGCTTCAACATCGCACACTCGCCATTCGATGATGTGCGAGTACGCGAAGCCCTGGCTATCGCTATCGATCGAGACAGAATCAGCGAGGATGACTTAGGAGGCTCTACCGAACCCGCCAGGAAGTTTCTGCCGGATGAAATGGACAGCACAAAAGAGACTGTCGTGAGCAAGACAGAGTTTCTCGAGAAGGATGTCCACCGGGCCAAAAAACTTCTGGCCGAAGCCGGATTTCCTGATGGCAGGGGATTTCCGAGGGTGCGTTTGTTGATCAATAGAAATGAACAGCAAAGGGTTGTTTCTCAGTCAATAGCGGCGATGTGGCACACAGTATTGAATATAGAGACAGACATAATCATGAGAAACTGGGAGGAGTATGAAGCCGTGATACGGGCTGGCGAGTATGACGTCGTTCGTCGAGGATTGGTCATGCAGACGACGGACGAACTAACGAATATTCGCATGATGTTTCAGCATGAAAGACAAACCATGCCTGGTACCCAGCAGTTTGGGACGCCGGAAGGTGAGGTTGGCAAGCGCGGAAGCGGATTGTCTGCCGAACGGCCAATGGAGTCAGAAGAGCAGGCTTTAAGTGAACTGAAATCGATGCCGATATACTTTGCATCTTCATATTCTTTAGTGAAGCCGTATGTCCGAGGCTTCGATGCAAATGTACTTGACGTTCCTTCGCTAAAAACCGTGAGTATCGACGCAAATTGGAAGGGCCCTGAGACTGCGCTGGGGTCCTGGTCTCCTTTTATTTTTCGCGGGTCATATCCGAAAGCCTTAAGAATGAGCGCTCTTTGAGGGATGAGCCCATTTGATCTGAATCTTTTTCGCATGGTAAGTTCCGAACCAGGTTAATTAGCATCTGATGATTATTCTCCGCACCAGACTTGATGGCGCCGCGCTTGTTGCTCTCATGTCACTCGTGTTGGCAACTGTCTCGTGCCAGGTTATAGCGCAAAATGAAGAATTCTTCGGTAAGACAACCCCTCCGGCTCGCAATATCCTTCGATACATTAATGGCGATGAGCCGGAGAGTCTTGATCCACCTATTAGTTCAGGCCAGCCGGAGGCGCGGATTTTCATTGCTCTCTATGAAGGGTTGGTTGAGTATGATCCAAAGACCCTTGAGCCTGTTCCCGCTATAGCCGAACGTTGGGACGTAAACAACGATTCGTCTGAATACGTTTTTCATTTGCGCCATGACGCGCGTTGGTCCAACGGCGATCCTATTGGCGCCGACGATTTTGTTTACAGTTTCAGACGTAGCCTCTCCCCTCAGCTTGCCTCTCGCAATGCCTATCTTGCCTACTACATTAAATATGGACAGGCCTACAACGAAGGCGCCGTATTCGTAAGAGATCTGCAAACCGGGCAGTTTCTTCTCGAGAGGGATTTTGCGAACAGCGACCAGAACATTCCCGAGTCCCTTAGTCAAAAATCGCTTGCAGACGGCCAGCCTGAATACAAATCCTCGCAGCCAGCGCAAGAGACCGCTTTCCATAAATTCATGCACTCGCCGGCACGGCTGACTTTGCCAGGTAGCGAAAAGGCGCGCAATAAGTTGCTAGAGGGCAATACGAAATTGCAGACAGCGGTCACGGGTAAACAATTTGTGCCAGTCAGTGGTGAGGATATCGGAATTGAAGCGGTTGATCCTTACACCGTTCGACTCTCTCTATCGCAGCCGGCCCCTTACTTTAGCGGCCTGCTGGCTCACCAGCTATTCCGGGTTGTGCCGCGCAAAATTATTGAAAAGTATGGCGAGCACTGGACGGAAGCGTCACACATCGTTACTTCGGGGGCTTTCAAAGTGAAAGCCTGGCGGCCGTATAGCGAACTTGTAGTGGAAAGAAATCCGTTTTACTGGGACGCGGCCAATGTCAAACTTGAGGAGATCCACTTCTACACTACTCAAGATAACCCTACCGCCATGAATCTCTATAAGGTGGGAGAGGCTGACGCGGTGTTGAATCATACCGTGCCCAACCCCTGGCTTGACGTGGTTCGTTCCAAGAAAGACTACATGGACGGCGCGGAAGCCACAATCGTCTACATCTTGATCAACGTCACTAAGCCCCCCATGAATGATCTACGAGTGCGACGTGCGTTCAATATGGCGATTGATAAGGTGACCTATTCGCTTTCGCGACGCATCACTAAACCGCTGTCGGCGTTTACTCCGGAGGGGATATTTGCCGGCTATCCACAGCCGAAAGGGGAGCCATTCAATCCAGAGCAGGCGCGAAGGTTGCTTGGCGAGGCGGGGTTCCCGGTTACACAAAAGGCTGATGGCAGCTTTGAATGTCCGAAGTTTCCCTTGGACGAAGTAGAGTATGTCTTCAACACGCAGTCGTCAAACAGGACCATGGCAGAGTTTTTTCAGGCGCAGTGGAAACAGAATCTGGGAATTACGGTGCCACTGAGGAGCATGGAATTCCGCACCTTTCTAAACGTTCGGGCCAAGCTCGAATACAAAGGGTTTGCTCAGGGCATCTGGGGTGCTGATTACATGGACCCATTTACTTTTTTGAATCTGTTTTCCACGCCCACCGGAGACAATGGCAGCGGGTGGTGGGACCAGCGGTATTCCGACATGCTGAATGAGGCCAATCGCACGCTCGACAAACAGAGGCGATACGAGCTGATGGCAAAAGCGGAAAAATTTCTGCTCGATGCGCAGCCAATTATTCCCATCGAGACTTCCGCCACCAACTGGGTGAAGAAGCCGTACGTAAAAGGAATGTATCCCAATGCGGGTTCCCTCTTTCCCTGGAAGTTTGTCTACATCGAACGCGATCCGGCAAAGTGGGACTACGGCGTACCAGCAATGGCCGATTGAGATTCTGAAAAATGCTTTCCTTCATCATTCGCCGTCTGTTAATCACCATACCCACGATTCTCGTCGTTATCACAATCACCTGGGTTCTCATACGCCTCGCGCCAGGCAACTTCTACTCGGGGGAAAAACGCATTCCTCCGGCGATCGAGAAGAACATTCGGGAGAAGTATGGCCTAGATAAGCCGTGGTATCAGCAGTATGGAAAAACAATGGCGGGAATTCTGCGCTTGGATTTTGGTACTTCATTGAAATATGAAGGCCAATCAGTGAACGCTATCATTGCCCGCTCGCTGCCGGTCTCAGCGACTATTGGTATTCTGGCTTATTTGCTTGCGCTAGTGGTTGGTATATCAGTCGGTTCAATTGCGGCGCTTAAGCAGAACTCAAAGTGGGATTACGCTTCAATGGCCCTGGCAATGGTTGGCATCTCGGTGCCAAACTTCGTACTGGGACCGATCCTTGTTCTCATCTTTTCTCTTACCCTCTATTGGCTGCCGCCTTCACGCTGGGCAGGGTTCCCGAGCCGAAATCTCATTCTGCCGGTGTTGACGCTGTCGGCAATCTACATGGCTTATATCGCCCGTTTGACACGTGCGGGGATGCTGGAGGTGCTGCGTTCAGATTACATCCGGACGGCGCGGTCCAAGGGTTTAAGCGAGAAGGATGTGGTAGTGCGTCACGGTCTTCGCGGCGGGCTGTTGCCGGTCGTGTCCTACACAGGCCCAGCTTTGGCGTTTCTGCTCACCGGCACGGTCGTAGTCGAGCGGATTTTTGCTTTACCGGGATTGGGCAACTATTTCATTCAGGCATCGCTAAACCGTGACGAGCCCCTCATCATAGGTATCGTCGCTTTTATAGCCATCACCTTGCTGGTGATGAACCTGCTTGTTGACATTGCTTATGCCTATCTAGATCCGCGCATACGTTATTGATCTTGATGTAGGGCGAGAAAGGGTGGAAGAAGACAAACAGACAACTCATAGTAGAACTCAGGCCGAGCCGGCTTATACGCCGCTTGGTACGCCGTCCACAACGCCCGTAGGTTTGCGTGAAGGCGATATCATTCACACGAGTCCGGAACTTGCCGTCGGTGAGGCTGATGTGCGCTTCGCTGAACGTGGCGAAATAGTCTCCGGAAGTTCGCTTGGGCGCGATGCCTGGCGGCGCTTGCTGAAAAACCGGCTTGCCGTCTTTGGCATGATTGTCGTCATACTCGTCACCCTCGCATCGATTCTTGGCCCATTCATCATTCATAAAGCCACTGGATACACACCGGATTACATTCCCACCGAGGTGGGACTCCTTAAATCGTTCCCGCCTTTCACGTCGCCAAATGGGGCATTTTCCTGGAAACATCCCATGGGCACCGATAATCAGGGCCGCGATCTCTTGGCCCGAGTGCTGCAGGGTGGACAGATCTCTTTGATGGTTGGAATTATTTCCACGCTTGTATCGCTCATTATCGGCGTCAGCTACGGAGCGGTAGCAGGTTACCTCGGCGGACGAGTTGACAACGTGCTAATGCGCCTGGTGGACGTCCTCTATTCGCTGCCCTACGTAATTATCGTTATTGTGCTGCTGTCGATGTTTCGCAGCCAGACGGCAAGAGGCCAACTGGTTCTTCTTTTCGTGGCTCTTGGTTCCGTATCGTGGTTGACGATGGCCCGAATAGTGCGAGGCCAGGTGTTATCGCTAAAGAACCAGGAATTTGTACTTGCTGCGAGGGCCACAGGCGTGTCAACTCCACGGATTATCTTTCGTCATTTGGTGCCCAACACGCTGGGACCCGTGATTGTTTACGCGACATTGACAATTCCTACTGTGATGCTTACCGAGGCCTTCCTCTCTTTCCTGGGTTTCGGCGTGCAACCTCCGTTGGCTTCGTGGGGCAGCCTGGCTTCAGATGGGATTCAAAATATTGCGATCTTTCCCTGGCAACTGATTTTCCCGGGGATCACTATGGCGCTGACGCTCTTCTCATTGAATTTTCTAGGTGACGGTTTGCGCGACGCGCTCGATCCACAAATGAGGAAGTTCTGAGATTGTGAAATCAAACAAGGGTAACCTGCTGGAAGTCAGAGATCTGCGGACTTATTTCGAGACAGAGGACGGAACGGTCAAGGCCGTCGACGGCATTAGCTTTGTCCTGCAGCGTGGCGAAACGTTGGGCATTGTGGGTGAATCGGGTTCGGGAAAATCTGTTACGAATCTCTCCATTATTCGTCTCATCCCCAATCCGCCCGGCAAGATTGTGTCGGGTGAAGTGATTTTCAATGGTCAGGACATTCAGCTCTTACCCGAGAGCGAAGTGCGTAAGATACGCGGCCGCCGGATAGCCATGATCTTCCAGGACCCGATGACGTCGCTTAATCCGTTCATGAAGATCTCGCGGCAATTGACGGAGATTACGCAGCTTCATCTCGGCTACTCCAATGAAAAAGCACGTGAGCACGCCATAAAGATGCTCGACACAGTTGGCATCCCCGATGCGCCTGCCCGCGTAGACAGTTACCCACACGAGTTCTCCGGGGGTATGCGCCAGAGAGTGATGATTGCGATGGCTCTTTCCTGTGAACCTGAATTGCTCATAGCGGACGAGCCTACCACTGCTCTCGACGTTACTATTCAGGCGCAGATCCTGGAACTAATCAAGAAACTCAAGCACGAGACCGGCACCAGTGTGATTCTGATTACACATGATTTGGGAGTGGTCGCGGGCATGACGGACCACTTGCTTGTGATGTATGCCGGAAAAGTTTTCGAGCAGGCGCCCACTAGAGAATTGTTTGCCCGGCCGGGAAATCCGTACACAAGAGGACTCTTGCGCTCGGTGCCGGATCCAACAGCAGAGCAGAGCGAGCTTTACCAGATTCCCGGACTGCCTCCCGACCTGGCTCGGCTTCCGGCTGGCTGTCCCTTTGCGGAACGCTGTGAGCGTGCTGAAGAGATCTGCCGAAGACAGTTTCCACCGTTTGTGCAGTTGACTCCTGACCACAGTTCGTTGTGCCACTTTGCCGGGGACGTGTACCAGCAATCGGCCCACGAAGGAAGACCATGAGCACCGATCGTGCCACGCTCAGATCTGATCCCACTCCGCCGCCCGAAGCGGCCCGGCCGTTGATTGCAATCCGCGATTTGGAAGTGCATTTCGACTTAGGCGGGGGTTCGACCTGGGACAAGTTTCTTACCGGCCGTTCGATCAAACGTGTCGTTAAGGCAGTGGACGGGGTCAGCCTGGACATCTACGCCGGGGAGACGCTGGGGCTAGTGGGCGAATCGGGATGCGGCAAGTCCACCCTTGGGCGGGCAATACTGCGGTTGATCGAGCCTACCGCGGGCCAGGTTCTGTTCCGTGGCCGAGACCTGGCACATCTGTCGGGCAGGGAACTACGACAGCAACGGCGCCATCTGCAGATCATCTTTCAAGATCCTTACGCGTCGCTTAATCCCAGAATGACCGTGGGCCAGATCATCGGCGAACCGCTGGAGACGTTTCGCCTGAGCGCCGGGAGGGACAAAGACTTGCGGGTGCAGGAGCTCCTGGAAACGGTGGGCCTGAGTAGACGGTTCACAAAGCGCTACCCGCATGAGTTTTCCGGCGGACAACGGCAGCGAATTGGAATTGCCCGGGCTCTGGCCGTTACACCGGATTTCATCGTTGCGGACGAGCCTATTTCGGCGCTCGACGTCTCCATTCAGGCCCAGATTATGAATCTGCTTGAACGCCTCCAACGAATGGAGCGTCTTACCTACCTCTTCATTTCCCATGACCTCCGTGCAATCAGGCATCTGTCCAGTCGCGTCGCAGTCATGTATTTAGGGAAGCTGGTGGAAGTCGCGGAGGCCAAGACCATCTACGAGGAGCCGTTGATGCCTTATACCAAGGCGCTAATCTCGGCAGTACCCGTGCCCGATCCGGTTGTAGAATCGACTCGCCAGCGCATCGTGTTGGAGGGCGAAGTTCCCTCGCCCATCAATCCTCCCCCGGGCTGCCGCTTTCATAGTCGCTGCCCTTACGCAATTCCGGCCTGCCAGGAGGTAGTGCCCCGACTTGCCGAAATCAAGCCAAGCCATTTTGCAGCCTGTATTCGAATTAGCCCTGAACAACCTGATATTGAGAAGGTTGCGCCGGGTGAGGCGCCTGGTCTAAAGGCCAACGAAGGGTAGCCTGGTTACTGAGCCTCACGTGACGACAAGTCTTCGCCTGTCCTCAATTAGCAGTGAAATTCCGTGTTCATTGGTTGTTTAGCAATAGAGTGACTTAGGTCTATCGTTCGTTCATGGGCACTCTAAGAAGCGCCTAATTGGTAGACGGCCAGACACTTGTTGGTCGTGGACTGGAAACTTATACTCTCAGGTAAGAGTAGCCAGAGCCCTTCCCCGACCAGGTTGACCCAACTCGCGTTTCCAGACCGGGTTGATTTGCTGCCCGCCATCACCGAATCGGACGAAATTACTGTTTTCGAAATGAGCAATCGAGTGCCGACATCGGAGCCTCAAATAGTTCAGGAGCATCCTCAGGACGCGCCAGCCGGGTGGGCTGAGGTGCAAGAAAAGCTGGCAGCCACCGTCGGCCTGTCAATCTTATTGGTTGATGGCCGTCAACCTCCCGCGCTCGTTGTCTCGAACAACAATTCGATCTGCCAGGCCTTTCAGTCTTCGCCGGAACACGTCGGCCTTTGTGATCCCTATTGTGGTGACGCGCACCGGCGGGCGATGAGCGCCAAATCCGTAACTCAATATAAATGCCACGCAGGTTTGGAATGCCTGACAATGCCCATACAAATTGGGCGCAAGCGAAACCTGGCAGTTATTGCGGGCCGCGCCTTTCTGACGGCAGCCGACTATCAACAACTTATTGAACGCTTCCGCAGCGGAGAATTTGGCAGTTTGCTGGCAAAGGGTGGTCCGTTTAAAAACATCATTTTCGCGGAACAGAAACGCTTTGATCTTTTGGCAGCTCGTCTGGAAAAAGCAGCCCGCGGGTTTAGAGAAGCGAGCGGGCCAGAGCTTGAGATCCGCTTCGAGATACCAGGCCAGCCGGACGAAGCGCTGCAAAAAGAGCTTGAGCAATTACGCAGTGAAGTTGAGTATCGTGCGCGTCTCACAGAATCACTACAGCACTTTCTCGAGCGGATCAGCTCGCCAGAACCCGAGAAAACCTACCAGTCGATTTTGACAACCGTTCAGGAGTTGCTCGCGGCCGAGCGCGCCTCGTTGCTCGTATTTGACGAGCTGTCCAATGAGCTGGTCGTAAAAGCCACTGCGGGGCTTGACGCGTCTCCGTCACAACTGAGCCGGATGAGGCTCGGTGAGGGAATTTCTGGTCATGTGCTCGACAGTCGGAAACCGTTGGTTGTCGAAAACATCGATGAGGCGGAATTTGAACCAGCGCCTGTTGAGCGGAAGTACAAAACAAAATCATTCATCAGTTATCCAATAACTATTAGTGGTCGTCGAATCGGCGTTCTTAATCTCACAGACAAGGCAAGCGGCGGCACGTACGACAACGTGGATCTCAGCTTGCTTGAAATCATCGGCCCCCAGATCGCTGTCGCCCTCGAGCGGGCCGAGTGGCAGGAGCGTGCGACGGAGTTTCAATTGAGGTCAATCACCGACCCGCTCACGAGTTTGCCAAACCGGCGTTATTTGGAAGAGCGCTTGACCGAGGAATTGAATCGCTCCCGACGATACGATTATCCGATGAGTTTCCTGATGATCGATATCGATGATTTCAAGAGCTATAACGATCTCAATGGTCATCAGGCAGGCGATCTGGCCTTGCAGATAACCGCACACTCTTTAAAGGCAGCTTTGCGTTCCGCCGATGTCGCCTCTCGCTACGGCGGCGAAGAGTTCTGTATTCTGCTCCCGCAGACACCTATCAACGAAGCGGTCGTGATTGCCGAAAGAATACGTCAGAAGGTGGCCTCAACTGAGTATCCACATGGGAAGTCGCAGCCGCTGGGATTGGTAACAATCAGCGTGGGCGTTTCAACTTTTGCCCGACACATAGATACTGCGGAGCGAGTAATTTCCGCAGCAGATCGGGCGCTCTACAACGCCAAGAATTTGGGCAAGAATCGGATTGAGGTTTATCAACCTTAATCAGTCACACAATGAGGCAAGGTAATTCAAAACAGGGACGCCGAATTCTCGGCCGCGTTACACAAGAAGAGTTCGTGGGTCGAACGGCCGAACTGGCGCAACTCGTGTCGCATCCAGCCGTGGCCGGTGAACCGCGTGGCCTTCTTGTGTTGCTGGCCCCACTCGCGGGTGTCTCTGAACTGCTGCGCCAGACCTATGATGAGCTGTTCAATCGCCAGGGCGAAATCGTGCCCATCTATTTCCAGGTAGAGCGAACCTACGCCACCGCCGTCAGTGCCGCAATCGAGTTTCTCACCACGTTTGTACTCCAATACATAGCGTACAAGCGAGATGCTCCTTCTTTATGTCAGACATCGCTCACCCTTCCCGATTTAGTGAGGCTCGCGCCTCCCTCAGATCATGAATGGATCGCAGAGTTGGTCGCTGCTTATAACAAGGAGCGCTTTAGCGATGACAACAAGTCGCTGGTGCGCTTTTGCTTGAGCGCGCCTCAACGAGTGCCGCCGCGAAGCGGACGTCCTTTCGTCATGATTGACGGTGTTGAGTTGGCTGCCTATCTCAATACTGCCGTACAGCTCGACAGCGAGATGATAAAGACCTTCAATCGTTCTCACCTGCCCTATGCGCTCGCGGGCCTGCGGAGGCAAGTGTTGGAGGCAGTACATCGGGCCGGAACCAACTTCGAGACTGTTGACATGCTGCGGCTCGATCGGCTCACAGAAGAGCAGGCGCGACAACTTATAGAGACTGCCGCGCACAGACAAAAGGTGTCTCTGAATGAGGAAACTCGCGATCTGCTAGCGGAACAGTTTGAAGGCAGCCCCCTGTTCATAACAGCGTTCCTGCAAGCGGCCCGTGAGAGGAATGTTTCGCCTACCACGTATCTTGCCTGCGAGCAACTTTACGTTGATGACCTAATGGGAGGGCATCTCAATCGCCATTTCAATTCATTACTCGAAGAGATTGCCGCAGAACCAGACGTGAGGCGTTCTTTGATTCGAGTCCTTCACGAGTCGGCCATCGGCGGCAACCGCAAGACCCCGTTTGAAACATGGCGTAGGCTTCTGAATGCTGAAACTCCCGCCCTGCAGAAGGTCCTGGCACAACTGCACATGCATGAACTGTTAAATTGGGATGGCATATCAGTCGAGGCAGGCGGTGGCCCAGCGGTGTGGCTCGATTACCTGAAAATGCGTTTTCGCCTGGATGTAATGAATGAGCCACGTGCTACGGTAGTTGCTCAGTCGATAGCTGATGCGCTGAAACGGGCGCCACACACGATGGCGCATCACTATCGCCGGACCGTAAATCTCAAGTTACGAGAGCTCCTTGGGAGGTTCAATGGCCAGCTAGTGCCTGAGAAGCTCTTTCATTACGGCGATTTTAGCGCCAGCTACAAAGGCGCGGACCTTGAGGAGATTGTCCGCGACCTTGACGTCGAAAGCCAGTTGCTGAGATTGCCGCAGGTTTTTCACACGGCGACCTGCTCCTCTTTTGTTGCAAATATCGATCAATTTGGTGACAAGGAATGCTGTGTCGCGGCCCACGCCTTCGATGGTGCAATTTACACTGCTGCAAACCAGGTTGTTTGGCTGGTAGCCGAGCTTGAGTCAAAGCTTGAGGCGGACAGACGACTTACCGAAACCTGGTTAGATCGTTTGACGCTGTTTGCTATTCATTCAGGCTTCCACCGAACGCGAATATGGCTTATTGCGAAAGAGGGCTTTTCCCTTGAGGCCTCCGAGCTCTTAAAGCAGCGAAAAGCTTTTGGCAGCAGCCGGCAGCAATTTGCGCTCCTGGCGGAGCGAATTGGGGAGTTCGAGCCTCCGAGCTTGCCCGGCAAGCCCGATGAATTTGAAATTGTTCTCCCAATGGGAGATGATAACGAACTGCTTGCGGCCAGTATCACAGAGCAGATTGCCCGGCGACTTGATTTTCAGCCTGAAGCAATTAATCAAATCAAGACAGCCATCGTGGAGGCATGTATAAATGCCTCGGAACATAGTTTCAGTCCCGACCGAAAAATTTATCAACGCTTTCGTCTCGAAAGTGATAAATTAGTCATCACCATTTCGAGCCGAGGAGTTGTCCCTTCTAATCTTCAAGCTCAGATCACGGAGCAGGGCGTCAAATTCGGCGAACTTGATGAGGCTTCTGAGGAAAGACGAGGCTGGGGTCTCAAGTTAATCAAAACGCTCATGGACGAAGTCGAGTTTGAGCGGGTTGATGACGGCACGAGCCTACGTATGACCAAGTACTTACGTCGCACTTCTTCCTGAGTCTCTTTCTTACGCTCTTTCAATTTTATTCGGCATTCGTCGTAAGACAGGGAGGCATCTACCGAGTGGGAGAATCAACGGGCGCTTCGATTCGCTCGCATTGTATCGGTACGACTGCAGTCGTTTATGCGAGCGATTACCTCAATAAACTGACGGGAGAAAAAATCGAGCGGGAATGCAGGAAACAACTTGATGGTGGTTGCCGCGCGCTCGTGATCAATTTCAGCGATACTGAATTGGTTAATAGCATCGGTATCTCTATCTTACTGGGCATCATAGATATTGCTGAGAGAAACGGCGCTCAACTAATCTTCTCCGACCTGAATACCCAGACAATCGAGCTGTTTCAGATGCTTGGCCTGACTCGCCACGTGCTCCTGGCCCGTGATGAAGAGGAAGCTTTGACTGTTCTCACGAGCTATACCACACAGACCAGCACAGTAGGCCATTAAATATCACCACATGCAGCCAAGCACGCAAAAGCTTATTCATTCCTTTGCCGCATTAGCTGACCTGGGGCAGGAAGTGGCTAACCCGGGAGACTTCAATGACATGGTGCGCACGTCTTTGCACCTGTTGCTCGGCACACTGGCAATCCGCCGGGGCGCCGTTGTTGAGTGTGCCGGGTCCGACGATGACCTGGGGTGTGTCGCAGTTTGGGGGTTGGGGCATAACTACGAGCAGAGCTTGAGGCTCGACTCGCCCGAGCGGGAAGCTTTTCTCAACGGCCACTCGCTTGAACTGGGAACAGAGCAACACAACCACGCCTTTACCGGTTTTCTCACTCGTTTTGGGCCGAAGCTTCGGCAGCAAGCAATCGAACTAGTAAGTCCTATGGTCGTACAAGGCAAGTTGACCGGACTTGTCCTACTGGGGGGCAAAGCCACTGGAGAGCCGTTTAGTGCGGGTGATTTGGAAGTGGTCCGGGCTATGGTGCGTCATATCGGAGTGGGCATTAACGCTCACCGGCTCCTGGTGCAAGTGGAGCAACGCGCGGAAGAGAATCGGCGGCTTTACGAGGACCTGCGGGCGATCTATCGCGATACAGTGCGTGCGTTCGCAGCAGCCATCGACATTAAAGACAAGTACACGCAGGGTCATTCGGAACGCGTCGGTAAGTACAGCGAGATCATTGCCCGCGAGATGGGTTGGGATGATGAACAAGCCGAGGGAATAGCCATTGCGGGTTATTTGCACGATATCGGCAAGCTTGTTGTAGAACGCGATATCATTAATGCGCCTTATAAGATCGATGCTAAGTCTTCGAATGAGTTGAACCGGCATCCTGTGGCCGGGTACGAGATTCTAGCACCCATCCAGCACCCCTATGCTGACATCCCTTTGATGGCGCGGTATCACCACGAGCGTCTCGATGGCCGGGGTTATCCGGACGGCCTCCGCGGTGACCAGATCCCGCTTGGCGCAAAGATTGTTGCCCTTGCCGACTCCTTTGACGCGATGACAACTGACAGACCATATAGAAGAAGGTGTGCCTTCCCGGATGTTATTCAGGACTTTCGGCGAAATACTGGTAGCCAGTTTGACCCAAAGGTAGTCGCCGCACTGTGCCGGGCATTGTTGAAAGAGATCAGAGGGGAGACTAGAGAACGGCGCATCCTTAAAATGCTCGGTAAAGACTACATAAACTCCGACCAGGCGATACCAGCGCTGCTGGAACTACTGGCCGAACTTGATTGGGAACCACATTCGGTGGCGGCCGGAGGCGCCCAGGGCTAAACAGGCTGGATTCTGAGCACAAAGGTGCAGATTGATATTTTTTGATCAGGCAAGACTTCCGAACGCTCTTCACGAGGAAGCTCGCGCGGGCCAACGAGTGTGGGATTACGACCTTTGGGTACCAACCAAAAGCGGCCATCGTTCTCACGCGTGAGTGTGGCGTGGACCCTACTCACTTCCGGGTCGCCCTTTAATGGTAGATCAACCGTAATGCTTCGAGAGCCGCGACCGATTGTAATCTCGGGCTTTGTGATAGGTACCACTATTTCGCGCACTCCATTTCGCCAAATCTCGATTGAATAGAGTTCGACCACCCGGGGTCGCACAACCGTCTGCTCGTTCGCCTCTTCCGCGGTCTCCCGCATTGTATCGTTGAAATTGATTGCAGCTGCCGATTTGGCTGGATCGGCACGAGCTGTAACCATTGTCTGCCCGCTTTCAGTTTCATCCCAGACTGCCTGCACTCGAAACTCACCCTTGTTTAAAGTGCCATCAACCCGAAGCTCCACGGCAAAAGATTTTGCGGCCAATTGTGTTGTCCCGCTTAATTCTCGCGCCCTCTCCGAGAGCACGTGAAACAAACCTTGCTCAAGACCACGCCGCTTATCTCCCTGCCAGTCTTTGTCGTCGTCCGCGCTAAGATAGACAATGTATTCGCGTGGAATATAGGTTGGCCCACCTGGCGGTGTAAACATTTCCCGCTGCATAACCGCCTCTACTTCGCGGGCTATCTTTACGAGAAACTCTTCCCAAACTCGCCGCGGCCGCGTGTGCTCGCCGGCAGCCTCGAGCAGATCCTCACCCGTTTCACCGTCGATCCATTTTCTGATTGTTTCAAGCAACCCCAATCTTCAGGCTCCGGGAAGAAGGTCTTTAAGCCACCCTTTATTCAAACCTCACAAACTTCTTATTTATCCAGCCGCGATCAGAAGAGAAAGGATCGGTCTTTGTGCGGCCATGCTCGATTACCTGCACTTCGTACCAGTTATCATTAAAACTCAGAATTTTGATTCGTGAACCATATTCCGCAAGGCCAATAGGAGAGTTAGACGTGCTCGCGTCCGGCCGCAAGTTTACGTCCGTAGTAGTGACCCCTTCTTTCCCGATCACAAAGAGCTGTCCCATCGCTGGAACCTTGACTAATGGATTCCAGTGCGAAGTCACATATTTATGCGTGGCCAGTAACATACCGGAAAACGCCGATATCAGGACAACGGCTACTAAAAAGCGCTTCTTCCCGCTTGGCGCGCCTGCCTTTTTTGCCGCGCGGTGGCCATTCGGGGCGGCAGACGAGTGGGCGATGCCCTGTTGTTGCGGTGCGCGGCGGATGGCCGGAATTGGAGAACTTGTAGCAAGACTCTCAGCCTTGCTGACTGGGACCACTATACGCGGGCGTCGAAGGGAATTAATGTCCGCATAGGCAGCTACAGTGGCAGGCTGTGGCTCAAACCGTGGTTGCGGCGGCGCCTCAGGTATCCTTGCCGATTCAATATCTAAATCCAGACTCGGCTTTCGTCTCAACGAGCTGGCAATATCGAGCGGCCGAGTGGGTGGCAGCGCTGCTTCCGATAACTCATCCCAAAATTCTTCAACCCTTTGAAGGCGGTTTTCAGGACGAGTCTGCGTCGCCTTCTCGAGGACGCCTAAAACCCTTGTGGCCCAGTATTCCTTCTGGAGAGTTTCGGGCAATTCGGTTATCGCGTGCTGGGAAAACCGCCGGGGCGATTCTCCCGCTAAAAGGGTGTATGTAGTCTTAGCCAGGGAATAAATATCTGCCGCCGGCGTCAAGTGATGTCGACTGCAATCAAGCGCGCCCGAGTCAAGCTGCCCTGTGTGGACCAGAGGACTGTGTTCGGGTGCTGAATAAATGTTGGTTCCTACACGCGTAATCTCGCCTTCATTCGCCTCCAGACGAGCTACGCCAAAGTCGGCGATCTTCAAAATCTTCTTATCGCCGGTAAGTAAGAGGTTTTGAGGTTTGACGTCCCGGTGAATCACGCCGCATTTGTGCGCGTGCGCCAGCCCTGAGCAGACTTGTTCAAGATAGAACAAGGCCCTTTCAATTGGCAACGGACGATGCCGGGAAAGTGCCGCCATGTCACCCCCCGGCAGGTATTCCAGCACAATGTAATGGAAGGTAGTGCCCGCGAGATCGATGGCAGTTCCGTGGCCAAGACGGCTAATGATGTTTGGATGACGTACGCGATCGAGTGCTACGGCTTCGTTCTGGAAGTTTGCGACCAGCGTTGCTTCCAAGGCGGCATCGGGCGTCTCGTTAAGGAACATATTCAACGCCTTAATTACCACAGTCGTGGGTGCGCCTTGCGGCGCGGCGTTATCGTGAGCTACATAGATCTCCGCATAACTGCCGCGTCCCAGACACTCGAGGATGTCGTAACGGCCATCCAGACGACTTTGTTGTAGCTTGAGTTCAGCCATTGCCTGGTTCAGCCGGAAACCCGCTTCGTTAGATGCTAAATCGGCCCTCCGCATTCAGTAACTGTTCAGAAGAGATCGCCGAAGCTGCCTCCGTTTCGCCACGATGCTCTTTTCACGGAGTGTTGCCAGTAGCTGGCTTCTGTAGCATCTCGTCGAAATGGGTCAGAGCTTGGGGCTTGTCTCTTTCCGATTTCAAATTCAAGGCCGCGAGCGCCAAGGTGGCCTCTTTTCGCACGGTAGAGTCCTGGCTAGCTTTCATGATCGATTGTTCCAAAGCTTTAGCCGCCTCCTCATTGTGGCCGGTAAGCAGGGAAGCTCGACCATAAAGGTATAGAAACTCGGCGTTTGTCGACGACAGCGGGTCTTGAATACCCTGAGAAACCAGTTCGCTTTGCATTTGGTTCACGAGCCATTGCGCCGGGTCCATATCAACCTCGCGGCGACTTCGCTCAAACGTTGCCAGGGAGTCGTCCAGCGGTGAAGGAGAATTCGCCGGTTGTGGCAGCGGAGCCGCGCCGCGTGCAACAAGGGGAAGTTTGCCGCCATAACGGGCGCCGGCGTAGAACGCTACAGCCGCACTTGCCAGAACAAGTAAGAAAACGAGGATGCTGATAACCCACCTGCCGCTACGGCTTGCGCCCTGTTCGGGCGAATCGATGCGCAATGGACTTTGTGCTGCCGGCATCGGCTCAACGGATGACGCCGAGCTTAGTCCTGGGAATGCTTTGCGTGAAGGGGGGACCAAAACTTCAGGGGTCGACGCAGTATTCGCATGCGTCTCGTCAAGCGGTTGCGTGGCAGCGAGCCGTGTTTCAGGGCTAATAGTCGGTTCTAGCTCGCCCTCCCGCTGTTCCACTGGAATCGGATCACCGACGCGAACCAACACTGCTGTAAGATTATCTTCTGCCCCGCGTTCGTAACATCTCCGCTTCAGTTCTGCGCAAACGGCGTCGAGGTCCTCATTGAGGACCAACAACTGCCGCAGCTCATCATCTGATAAGTGACGTGTAATTCCGTCTGTGCATAGCAAGAACTCAGTACCTTCGGCGACCTCCACTGTTTTCAAGTCCACTTCAACACTTTCTTCGGCGCCGAGTGCGCGGCTGATCACATTCTTACTCGGATGGTTCGCCGCCTGTTCAGGAGTCATTCTCCCAGCCCGCACTTCCTCTTCAACTACTGAATGGTCCTCAGTCTCACGAATAAGTTGGCCGTCCGGCGTGAGGCGATACAAACGGGAATCACCAACGTGACCTATAGTTGCCACATTGTCCTTCAGGTGCAGGGCCACTATCGTGGTCGCCATCATGGAAAAGCGGGCGTGCTCCTGCGCCATCTGGTAGATGGATGCATTGGCGCGTTGGATGGAGAGTTCCATCAAATCTTCGATGTCGGCGCCATCAACCTGATGACGAAACGCCTCGTCGAGCACTTCTACGGCCGTCTGTGAGGCAACTTCGCCGGCTTCCGCCCCTCCCACACCGTCGGCGACAGCAAAGATGCCGCGCTCGCTATCCGCGAGAAAAGAATCTTCATTGAGTGGTCGTCTTTCATTCAGACCACGATCCGAAACCGCAGAGGACGCAACTGCCGGAACTCTCTGTGGCCGACTCATTGAACAGCCTCCAGTTTAACGGTGCTGGCGGCCTTCGGCGCAGGAGGTCTCTCAACCAGCGCTCTATCCCTTGCATTACGATGCGAGAAAGCCATCAACATACCCAACATGGCAAAGCTGGTGATCAGGCTAAAGCCGCCGTGGCTCACAAACGGCAGGGTGATTCCGGTCATTGGCAAAGCCCTCAGAATGCCTCCAATGTTCACCAGTGCTTGAAACCCGACGAAAGCCGTCAATCCAGCCGCACAAAGCTTCGTAAACATATCACGCGCGTCGAGCGAAGTGCGAACACCAGCGACCACAAAGACTATGACCGCCAGAATGATCATCGCACCGCCGGCGAGGCCCATTTCTTCTGCAATTGCCGCATAAACATAGTCGGAATCCGCGATCGGGATTACCTCGGGATAACCGAGACCCAAGCCACGGCCGGTATCTTTGCCGGAAGCGATGCCAAAAACAGCTTGTGCGGGTTGAAACGCCAGCTTGTCGAACCAAATGTCCACATTTACGGTCTTCTGGATCGCCGGGCTCTGTTCGGCCAACTCCTTCAATTGCGGGTCGTCATTAACGGCCTCTTGATAGTCTTTCTTCCACCACGAGACTTCCGGCGATGGTGGATCAAACCCGTCAAGCCACAAATGAAATCGCTGCTGAATGCGGGCGGGCAGAGCCGCGGTAATAGGTCGCGCAATAACCGGCAGGAGCGGAACTTTCTCCTGGATGTCTCTCGGCAACGCGCCGACGACCAGAATGCCGATTACCAGAAATACAGAACCAACAAATAAGAGGAGCTGCGGCCAACGCCGTACTGCGACGAGATAGAGAGTGGTATAGGCGCCGCTGAAGATCAACATCTGTCCAAAATCCTTCAGGGCAAAGAAAGGCACAAAAGGCAGTGCCGCCATCACTACCAGCGGCACTACATCGCGCGCCCTTGGGATACCCCAGTAAGTTTCAGCTAAGTCTTTATATCGCGCCGTCAAAATTCCGGCGAAGCCCAGTAGAAAGGGGATCTTCGAAGGCTCCCAAGGTGTCATGTTGCCTAACGCTTTTCCGGCGCTTGAAGTAACCACAGCGGCAGCCAACGGCACGAGTGTAAACAGAACAATCAGGAAACTATTGCGTTGCAACCAGAGCAGGAAACCGTCGCGCACGCAGAACGAATAGGCGATGGCAAATGCCAAAAAGGAGAGGATGGGGATCCACGTGTAACTTGACGTAAGCGCATCTCCGAGCGAGTAGTTTGCGGGCTTCTGAGGAAGCGCATCAATGTCGATCGGCTGAGCAGGCGTAGGCGGCAAACCCATCATCTGCTTCTTAGCCGGTTCATAGTTCTCCATAATGTAGCGCGTCCGTAGCGCGCTCATCTTCTCCTCGCGCGCCGCCGCCTTATTTCTCGCGTTGTATTCCGGATCGCTGTAAAGGCGGTACTGGACCAGCATGCCAATGGAGAAGAGCAGTATGGCTGTTGAATAGAGGACCCAATTCCCGGAAAACCGCATCACGCGTGACAACCAAATAACCAGCATCATCAGCGGCACAAACAGCAATAGATCGCGGACGGCGCCGATGATTGAGGTTTCGTAGCCGCGTAGCAGGCCGGCACGATGTATCGCCAGGTAGCCGGCGATCTCAAATGCCACCACCAGCACGATTAAGAAGAGATGTGAAGATGCGCGGTTCTTCATATGTAAGTTATCTAGCCAGGACTTCGACCACTTACCCTACGCGTCTGCTGCGTTTGCGGCACGCCTTTATTGCCTGCAAGGTTGAAGTAACCGAGATCCCGGGCCTTCAGTACCAGGGCTGCGGCAATGGGGGCCGCTGAACGCGAGCCATAACCGCCGCCTTCTACAATCACCGCCATTGCTATCTGGGGCCGTTCAAGAGGCGCAATACACAGGAACCAGCCATCAATACGCGGATGTTCTTCATCCATAATTGTCTCTTCATACTCGCGAATGATGTTGCCTCGGTTATCGCGCTCCACCCTGTGCTTGGTCTTGGGCTCTCCCGTTTTGGGATCGTAAACGGGGACCACCTTTTGCGCCGTGCCAGTTTTGCCTCCGGTGTTCAGGCCCATGGCGTTCACGGGGGCAAAAACCCCGCGCGCAGTGCCGCTTGCTCCGCCTGTAACCCGACCCATGATCTGCCGCAGTCTGGCCGCCGTTTGCGGGCTCATGACTTGTTTGTAGACTTCGGGCTGGCGATTGAATTCGATCTTTGGCTTCATCAGTTTGCCTTCCATATTGGCAATGGCGGCGGCTGCCAGGGCCATCTGGAATGGGGTCATTTGGCCTGCGTAACCCTGCCCATAACCCATCAACGCAAGATCGTAACGAGTTACCTGCTTGCCGGTAACTATGGTCGCCTCCCGTGGCGCCAGTGCTCGTTTAACAAGGTCTGTGCTGGCATTCCACAACTCCGGCTCCTTACGTCCTCTTAATGCTTCCGCAGGCGTGTCGTAAGTACCAATGCCCAACAACTGGGCTGACTGCTTCATTTTTTCCGCGCCCAGCTTCACACCCATCTGCGCGAAGTACTGATTGCAGGAGACCTCGTAAGCTGTATCGATGCCAATGCGGCCGTGCACCTCTCCTGGTCCGCCATCGTCAAAGATTACATTCGCTCCCGGGGCAGCGTAGTAGCCGCCGCCGCTGCAAACGAATTGAGTATCCTGATAGCCCGCCAGAAAAGCAGCGGTCATGGTTACTGTCTTAAAGGTTGAACCGGGAATGTAATAGGCGCCCAAGGCGCGACTTACCAGTGGTCGATCGCGTTGGTTCGCTTCGAGCCGAATCCACGTGGCCTCATCTTCAACTTCTTTAAGGCTGTAAGAAGGTTCACTATAGACGGCCAGGACTTCACCTGTCTGAGGGTTCAGAATAACAACTGCTCCATGTTTCCCTTTCAATTGGTCAACAACCGCTTGTTGCAGCTCTCGATCAATTGTGAGGCGCACGTCCGTGTTTCCCTTAAACTGTATGCTGGCGCCTCGAACCACTTGCCATGCTTCTGGCAGCGCGCCGCTTTGCACGCCGAAAAGCGCCCTCTCGAGTCCAGGATCACCGCGGTCAGAACCGAAGAGGTGGGCCATCGGCTTGTCCATCGAATATTCGCGCGTGATTTTCCCTGCCGAATCGCGACGGTAGAAAGCCAGCGCCTTATCGAGCCGGCCACTGCGCTCAAGTACCCAACCCCGCAAAGTCGACTCAGACAGGCGCCGATTACGCAAATCTTTGTAGCTGAGTTCTTGAAACTTCTGGTTGCGCTCCTCGGCATAATGCGTCCAATAGACGTGAAATCCCAGGAGGCCGAAGGCGAGCAGCACGAAGAGCCACCGCAATGCCCGCAAGCCACGGTTTGTTGAAGTTGAACCTAAGCGTTTCTTGACCTCTTTGGGAAGGTCCTCAGGGTTGGCGATAGTGGCCTTAACACCACGTCGGCGGCTGCGAAAAAGCGAAATTAGCAGGAGCAGGATGATTAATGAGAAGCCACCCAGATAAATCAGCGTCAACAGGGCAGGCATTCTTTCAGGGACGTGGGGAACGGGTTGGGGAGATGTTTGCAGCAGTAGATTGAAGAACATTAACTTCATTCACTTTTTCGAAAGCGAACTTCCACGTCTCCAAAGGCAACAACATCTCTATCTTCAAGGACCCGCGCTTCACCGTAGGAGATGCGGCGACCGTTGATGAAGGTCCCATTGGTTGAGCCGGTATCGGCCACCATGAGAGTACCTTGCTGATTCATCATTAGGGCCGCATGGATCTTTGAAACACTTACGTCGTTCAGGACCAGATCATTATCCGCAACGCGACCGACATTCAATCGTTTGCCGCCGGGCTTAAAGGTCAAAGGAATCTGTTGCAACGTGTCACTCACCATAACACTGGCGACAATTATGATATCCGGCATCGGTGGCGTGCCCTTTGGTGGGGTTGTGGAAAGCCTGCCCGCTTGTTTAGCTTCGTCCTCTCGCTTCAGCTGTTCCTCGAATTCTCCAAAGGTAGGATCGACGGAGATGCCGGTAGTAAAGATGTCGACTTCAGACGCTACCTCTACTTGAGCCAGGGTGCGATAGCGGTGATCGTTTATATGGTCAATTGCTGCTGCGAGAATTTCATGTTCCAGGTCCTGGAGTATCTCAGTAGGCGCTTCCGAATGCGTGCCCCACTCAACCTTGAGCTTCAAATGGTGCGGAGCAATTCGTCCCTGGCGACCTTCATCGCGCACGCGTTCATCTATCAACCTTTTCATCCGCTCGATTAATTGCGAAGTTGTTAGTCCGCTTTTTGGTTGAACGGTGCGCCCAAACCTCCTGTCCACAGCGTCACCCATGCCCTCGAGCACACGCCGCAGCAACCGCTCCGGCAGCGCCTCTTCACGTTTCTTCTTTGGCGAGTGTTTAAGGTCGTCAGCCATTAGACGTAAATACGGGTATTTTTACGGCGGGGTTCGGTTTCTGGTCGTCCAGCCGGCGCTGCCAGGGAGGAAGAATAACGCCTTCCGGGCTCCTCTGGTTACGGTGCTTAAGACAAGGGTAAACGGTGCTTATGACAAGAACGCAGTCTTCCTATCGACTGCGCCAAAAGCAAACTCTACTCAATTCCGCACACTATTTTAACTGAAACATGGCTCGGATACTAAATCTACATTAGCTGCTTCTTTGTCTGGCTGCTTCATACAACACAATGGCAGCAGCAACGGCCACGTTAAGGCTCTCAACGTGACCCTTCATTGGAATCATCACTGCTGTCTTAGTTTCCGCCACCTCCGCCCGGGAAAGACCCCTTGCTTCTGGGCCAACCACAATTGCGCTGGGAGTCTTCCAGTCGTAGTCGCTATAAAGAGTTGGACCGTCAACGTCCGCGCTGACCGTAGTGATATCTCGCTCCGCACACCAGGAGAGGACCTGGCCAAAGGACGCGCCTTGCCAGATGGGCAGGCGAAAAGCAGAACCCATTGCGCCGCGCAATGCCTTGGGTGAAAAAGGGTCACTTGTGTTCGTGGTTGCGATTACGCCGGTAGCCCCTGCAGCTTCCGCAGTGCGGAGAATCGCGCCCACGTTGACGGGATTATTGAGACCGTGCATCACAATGAGCAGCGCGGCCGTGGGAGTTGCTGCCATGAGCACGTCCTGACCTGACTCAGGCCGCTCGGCGAGAACGACAATTCCCTGGGGAGTTTTTGTGTAGGAGATCGTAGCCAGCAACTGCTCGCTCACAGCGACCACACGATTGCAGACTGTACTCACGTCGGCGATGAACTTTGCCGCACGCGCCTTTTGGGCTATCTCTTCCGAATAGATTACCGCCGTTATAGATAGCTGCGACGAGAGCGCCTCCTCAGATAATCTCAAACCTTCGACAAAGATCTCCTCGTTAACCTTTCCTTCGCGCACGGCGCGGGCGTGTCGCAGAAGAGAATTGTCGCGGCTGGTGATTGTTTGGGTCATCTATTGTCTCGTTTGGATCTGGCTCGCTGTGCTGGACGGGTCAGTACCACCTCGCGGTAGCGAGTGGGTCTCGTTTTGCATCGAACAGGCCAGTCAAGACCCACCCGCTACCGCGAGGTGGTACTGACCTGTTCACCCGAAAAAAGAACTCTTAGCTCAGAAGGCCGAGCTCAAGCCAAATTGGCCAGTGATCTGATACTGCCAGTGGGCGGGCCACGCCCCACCGGACAACTTTCACCCCTCGCATAAAGATCCAGTCGGCATGCAAACGTATACCTGCGCCGCGCCAGGTGGCAGTGCCCGTGGGAAAAGGAGTCGTAAGGCCACGCGACTCCAGCAGCCGGCGTGTTTCAATGCACTTTCGATTTGATAGCGTGTTGAAGTCGCCCAGGACTACTGCCGGTTCATCAGGCAGCCGGAGATGCTGCAATACTGCCTCAAGCTGTTCGATCTGTCCTCCAGGGCCAGAGTGCGGATCAATGTGGGAATTCAGAATTCGCAAACTTTGTGATCCAAGTTGCACGGTGGCTCCCACGGCAAGGCGTGGCCTCCAGGGACACTCTTCCCAGGGCAGGTCTATGCGCGTCACCTCTTCAAGCTGAAGGGCGCTTAGCAAAGCGACGCCCGTGTCTCCCTGATCAAAGAGTTCAATCTGTTCCTCAAAATCCAGCCACCATTGCCTGGGTTTTGGCAACTGTCCGCGAGGAATTCCTGCCGGCACATGAAGCCACGACATACTCATCGCTTCAGCAAGTTCACGAGCTACGTGATGGCCACCCGCGCGCGCCGTCCCTCTGTCGGCTTCCTGCAATGCTAGAATGTCGACCGGCGGCAAAAGTAACCCGGCCGTGAAGGCGTTCGCAGCCAGCTGAATGTTAGCGCGCACAATTTCCGGGCGACGCCTGGGCAGATTGAATCCCGCCCTCCGCAAGAGCCCGGTCGAGATCAGAAACTGCCCTACTCCATAGCGGATGTTGTAAGAGGCAATCACCAGCTGTGATCGAAGTGCTCCGCTGCTTCGAGGTTCAATTTGGCCAAACTCGATATCGGCTGAGTCTTCGGGAAAAGGAACCCGGCCGCTTTTTCCGGTTATCATTAATCAGGATTATAAAATGAAAAGAATCATTGTGGCTGCTGTGGATGATCTGTTCTTCGCTGCCAAGATTCGAGCTGCGGCTGAGCCCGCGTCACTGGAGGTTTACTTCCCGCGCAATGCGGAGTCCGTTATTAGCACGGCGCGCAGCAAAAAAGCCGACTTGATTATTGCTGATCTGCAATCTGAGAGGCTCGATGCACTCGCCCTGGCAAAAGAGGTGAGGTCAAATGACGAATTAAGCGACGTACCCTTAGTGGGGTTCTATTCACATGTCTTTACGGAACTCGAACCACAAGCAAGAGCGGCCGGTTATACACAAGTTTTACCACGCTCCGCTTTCTCTCGAAGACTGGCCGACATCCTCAAAGGGGAATATTAATTAGCTCACCACAACTGGAGCGATTACCTCATGTATCGCTCGCACTTCAGTAACCAGCATTTCATACTGTTCCAGAGTTAAAGCCTGGGCGCCATCAGACAGGGCATGGTCCGGCTGGTCATGAACCTCCACAATCAGACCGTCAGCGCCAACTGCAATCCCGGCGCGCGCCAGTGGCGTCACCATGAAGTTCTTTCCGGTGCCGTGCGATGGATCGACAATGACCGGAAGATGCGAGACGCGGCGAACCGCCGGGATGGCCGCAAGGTCGAGTGTGTTTCGCGTGTGTTGCGCAAAGGTGCGAATGCCACGCTCGCACAAAACGATCTGGTAGTTGCCTTCCGACATGATGTACTCGGCCGCCAGCAACCATTCATCAAGCGTGGCTGAAAGACCACGTTTTAAGAGGACTGGCAGGTGTGATTTGCCGGCGCGGCGTAACAGCGAGAAATTCTGCATGCTGCGGGCGCCAATTTGAATAACATCGCCATAACGCTCTACGAGATCTACTCCGGCCTCATCCAATGCTTCAGTAACAATGCGCAGGCCATACGCCTCGCGAATCTCAGCCAGTATGCGCAATCCCTCTTCGCCCAATCCCTGAAAGGCGTAGGGAGAGGTTCGGGGCTTGAAGGCCCCGCCGCGGAAGAACTTCGCGCCGCTACGCCGTACCGCTTCGGCAATGGCAAAGGCCTGATTTCTACTTTCAACCGCGCACGGACCAGCGATGATTGCCAGCTCGTCTCCGCCGATGGTTGCGTCGCCAACTCGCACGACGGTCGGCTCGGGTCGGAGATCCAGAGTGATCAGCTTGTAAGGCTTGCTGACACGAATTGCTTCGGCGACACCGGGCAGTATCTCAAAGTGGGATGGATCGACGGCAGCCTGGTTTCCGGTTATGCCAATAGCGGTGCGGGTGGCGCCAGGCATTGGATGCGCCTTATATCCTAGTTCCTCGATAACCTGGACGACAGCCTCGACCTGAGCCGGAGTAGCGTCCGCTTTCATCACGATGAGCATATCTTTTTATACCCTCACAATTTTTAAACAGTACAGTTTAACTCAGACAACAGGTTTTGTGGCTACATCCTTTCAGGAACAGTAATGCCAAGCACTCCCAAAGCTCTGGTCAAATGAAGGCGCGTTAGCTCGGTGGCGACGATTAAAACAGCTTTCCGGGTTGCATCCTCTTCGGCGATTATCCGATGTCGATGATAGAAAAGATTGAAAGCGCGCGCCAGATTGAAGGCGAACTTGGCAAGATTGGCCGGTTCAGCGGATATCGCGCACAGCGCGATGGCCTCATCCAATCTCTGAGCCATCATAGTCAATGACCAAATCTCAGTTCCAGCCGTGCCGTCGAGTGTTTCGTGAACACTCGCTCTGGTACTGGCATCACTTGCAGATTTTGCGATCAGTTCAAACGCTGTTGCATGGGATTTCTGATCGAGTTTGCGGAAGATAGAATTCGCTCGCACCGCGGCATATTGGCAGTAGGGACCCGTTTCACCTTCAAATGAAAGCGCTTCCTGGAAGTCGAAGGCTATAACCGAATTGCGTGTAAACTTGAGGAGGAAATAGCGCAACGCGCCGACCGCAATCTCGCAGGCCGTCACTTTTCTCTCGGCTTCAGAAATTTCAGGGTGGCGCGCTTCTACTTCGCGAAGCGCATCCGCTTCGAGTCGATCAATCAGATCATCCGCTTTAACTCCCAGGCCCTTGCGCCCACTCATCTCAATAAAGGGTTTGGTGCGATCCTCGTCGCTTAACTCGATACCCAACTCCTTACACGCAGCGGGAGACAGGGCCACCATTTCATATCCGAAATGCACGCTTGAATCCTGGCCTACCTCGGGAACGAGCGCCGCAACGCCCCGAGCCACAATCTCCTGCGGATAGGATTGCCGGGAATCAATTACGTTATAGACCTTTACCCCGCCTCCAAAGTGCGGCCTCTCATTGTCGTCGCCCCGCTGAGTCGTAGTTATCCAGAGCACGTGGCCATCCTCTGATCTGCGGAAGGGCCGGTAATAGAAATCCAGGCCGAGCTTCCCCAGCTTCCAGAGTTGGTATGCGATGTCCTTTCCGGTGTAGGTCACCGTGCCATTTGAACGCACAATCACCTTGTCTGCCTCGTGTTCGTCGGTGCCGGTATGCGACTCAAAAGGCATTACCCAGCAGCCCTTGTTGCGGCCCTCAGTCTCTAAACGGATCACTCCAGACCGCCTCATCAATTCGAAGGCGCGCTCCCAGAAACGCAGATGAAGTATTTCCGACTCGCGAGCGAGCAGATCGTAGCGAATGCCCAGTCGCTCCATGGTGTCCAGAATACGTTCCACATTCCGAGTGGCAACATAATCAGCCAGTTCTGCGGTAGGATTGGTTCCTTCCTCTATGGCGTGCAGTATCTCAGTGCGCAGTTTTAGCTTTTCTGGATCAGGAGGAGAATTCGCATCTCCATTTCGATAGAAGAGCCCGACCCGGGTGTAAAGGTCCCAGCAGTAGTAATCGAATGGACGCTCGGGGGGAAGAGAATGATCCAGGGCCTCGATGTCCGCAAGCGTCATCTGCTCGAGATGCATGAAGCCAACAACAACGTCGGCGACCTGAACTCCGGTATTGTCTATGTAGTTCTGCACCTCGACTCGATCGCCGGAAGCTTTCAGCACTCGTACGAACGTGTCGCCCAAAACCGCATTGCGAACGTGTCCGATATGGGCGGCCTTGTTCGGGTTAATACTGGTGTGCTCGACCATCTTTTTCGGTCGCTGCTGAAGGTCAGGAGAACCTGATTCCCCGGCTTCAGACGCAAACAGGGAAATGAGTCGGGCGCGATCGAAAAAAACATTAAGATAACCAGCGCCAGCGACTTCTACACGAGAGACCTCGTTACTCGTCTCCAGCTTTTGCTTGAGTTGCTCGGCAATACCCCGCGGCGCCATCTTGACGCCGGTGGCTTGCTTGATGAGTTTGGCCAACTCGAACGAGACTGGGAATGCCACATCTCCCAACTCAGGCTTTGGCGGCGTTTCGGACGTCACCTGTTCCAGTTCCACACCGAAAAGTTCAAGCGCGGCGCCTCTTACCAATTCCTTGAGTTGGTTTTGCAGGTCAATCAGCCTCAACGTTTACTGTGCCTCCGGGCGACAGGTCTCGCAAAAGCAAAAAGTATAGCGTAGCGTAACGCAAACTGTTAGTTTGCGCGCCCGCGAGCGCCTGCTGGTCTTGCGCGCAAGCTAACAGCATGCGTTACTTCACCTTGACACTGTTCCGCCACGCTCTGTTACCATCAAGCCTCCAGAATGCAACCAGTTACAGAGTTAATCGTATCCAGCGAACTGCGGTCGTTGGTTCGCAAAGCGAGAAGTGTTTTTGTCTTGACCGGGGCCGGGGTCTCGGCTGAATCAGGTGTCCCTACGTTTCGCGGCGGTGGGACGAGCACGGTTTGGAAAGGGATGCCCTCTGACGCGATCTCTTCCGCAGCTATGGTTCAACGTGATCTGCCAGCCGTTTGGGAATGGTTTGACTACCGGCGCCAGTTGCTTGAGACTATTCGCCCGAACAGCGCTCATCTGGAGCTGGCACGTTGGCAGTCTGTCTTTCCAGAATTCACCTTGGTCACCCAGAACATCGATGGACTTCATCAAAAAGCCGGATCTCGCGACGTCATTGAACTTCACGGCAGTATTTGGCGATCACGCTGCATAACCTGTAACACACCGCATCCGATTCCGGAACTCGGCTCCCGGCCAGATGCCTGCCTGGATTGTGGGGATCCACTCCGGCCTGATGTAGTGTTGTTTGGTGAGCTTCTGCCGCCGGGCGCGTTAGAGCGCGCGGGCGAAAAGGCAAGGAGTTGCGAGCTCTGTTTTGTGGTTGGAACTTCAGCAATTGTCTATCCAGCCGCTTCATTGCCCGAGCTCGCCAGGTCGGGCGGCGCTTACCTCTGTGAAGTGAATCCGGAAAGAACGCCGCTGTCTCGCTTCTGCGACGAAATGTTGACTGGGAATGCGGGCGAGGTATTGCCCGCCTTAGGACAGATGCTCGCGTAGTTGATTTTCTCAACCTGATGAAGACTCTATATTTTGACTGTTTTGCTGGCGCGAGCGGCGACATGATCTTGGGGGCGCTTGTTGCGGCAGGCGTTCCTCCCGAAGCACTGAAAGAGCAGCTCGCGTTACTGGACCTCTCGGATATTGAGATTGGCTTCGAGATAGTAGATCGATCCGGAATCAGCGCAACCTATACGAAGGTTCAGATTCCGCATGAACACAAGCACCGGCACCTGTCAGACATTCTGAAAATCCTTTCTGAGTCGCGGTTAACTGAACCGGTCAAGCAACTTGCCGCCCAGGTGTTTTCACGCCTGGCGAATGCTGAGGCCCGGGTCCACAACGTTAGCGTCGAGCAGGTGAATTTTCATGAAGTTGGCGCTCTTGATGCGATTATCGATGTAGCAGGTGCGGCAATTTGTTTTGAGCTGCTGGGCATAGAGCGGTTTGTGTGTTCGCCTCTTCACGTCGGCAGCGGCACGGTCGAGATGGACCATGGACGTTTTCCTGTCCCTCCCCCCGCAGTGGCTGAACTATTAAAGGGCGTGCCTCTGTATGCGACCGATATAGCCGGTGAGCTGGTGACACCAACCGGAGCCGCCATCATAACGACAGTATGTAGTGATTACGGCGTGCTGCCCTCCATACAACTTGAGCAAACCGGCTATGGCGCCGGTACTCGTCAGTACGAGAACTTTCCTAATGTACTGCGCGTGCTCATTGGTGAGGATCGATCGTCGGGGCCAGCCGAGGAATGGCTCTGGATGATTGAGACCAATCTCGACGATATGCCAGCGCAGTATTTTGGGCACGTGATGGAGCAAGCCTTTGAACTAGGTGCCCTCGACTGTTACTTCACTCCTGTGCAAATGAAGAAAAACCGGCCTGGAGTCCTTCTATCCATACTCTGCCGGACGTCGGAAAGAGAAAGGTTGATGGAGATGGTGTTTGCCGAGACGACCACGCTCGGCGTTCGCACGTATGAATTAAGACGCCGGGCGCTAGAGCGCTCTGTGGTTCGAGTAGAGACTGCGTATGGACCAATTGATGTTAAAGTAGGTCGTCTTAATGGCAAGCTTGTAAACGAAATGCCCGAATATGAACAATGCCGGGCGGCAGCACGAACCCGGAAGGTTTCGCTGCGTACAGTAGAAGAGGCGGCTAGAGACGCGTTCGCGCGGACCGCAAAATAGACAAAGGATTTGCAGATGGCTACAGAGTCTAAGCACAAAACTGGTGAACTAGAGCCGGTAGCAGCCGTGCGCGACGTGGATCTGGAGATGATAGCGCAAGGTGTGCGCATGATTCTGGAAGGCATCGGCGAAGACGCCGACAGGCCAGGCCTGAAAGAAACACCCCAACGTGTTGCTGAAATGTTTGCCGAGCTCACGTCGGGCCTGCGCGAAAATCCGAATGATTACGTTGTGCCCCTTCCCGGTGATAAACACGATGAGATGGTCATTGTGAAGGACATTAGTATTGCTTCAATGTGCGAACACCATCTGGCCCCGTTCGTTGGGAAGTGTCACATTGCCTACATCCCCAAGGAAGGCCGAATTATGGGTCTCTCAAAACTCGCTCGTGTGGCTGAAACCTATTCTCGTCGTCTGCAGCTACAGGAGCGCTTGACCACCGACATTGCAAACACCCTTTACGAAGGGCTGCAACCGCTCGGAGTGATGGTGGTCATTGAAGCTGAACACACTTGTATGACACTGCGAGGTGTGCGAAAAGCCGCCGCTAAGACGGTTACTTCGGCAGTGTTGGGCGGCTTTCGGAAAGATCCTCGCACTCGCGCGGAGGCGATGGCGCTGATCACAGGAGGAGAATAGAGGTCGATATGACGGTTAGCCGGAATCCAAGATTAATCCGTTATGTGGTGTTGTTAATTGCTGCCCTCACGGTCAGCGGTTTTTCTCAGCAAGCCAAAAGAACAACTGCTCCGATCAGTGGATCCGCAATTCACGCACATATCAAATTCCTGGCTGACGACCTGCTCGAAGGCCGTGGCACGGGTGCGAGAGGAGGCGAGATCGCCGCGAATTACGTAGCGGCGCAGCTGGAAGCATTGGGCTTGAAGGGCGCCGCGAGGCAGGGAAGTTTTATGCAACCAGTTTCGCTCGTGGGCGTGAAGGCGGATCCCGATACGAAACTGATTGTTACCGGTAGCGAAGGTCGCGAGTCGTTCAACTTCGCCGATGACTTTGTCGCCTTTACGGGAGCGCAGGCTGAACAAGTAGATGTTGATGCAGGCCTGGTTTTCGTTGGGTATGGCATCAATGCTCCGGAGCAGAGATGGAACGACTACAAAGGCGATGCGTCAGACTATCGTGGCAAGATGCTCGTAATGCTGGTGAACGACCCACCCGCAACGGCTGACGAGCCCAATCTGTTTGCTGGGAGAGCGCTAACATATTACGGTCGTTGGACTTATAAGTACGAAGAGGCCGCACGCCGCGGCGCTGCTGGCGTGCTTTTGTTGCACACTGACGCCTCGGCAGGCTATCCCTGGAGTGTGGTTCGCACTTCTAACGGATCCTGGCGATTCGATATTGCTCGCACAGATGATGACAAGACCCCTTTCCTAAATATCCGTTCCTGGATGACCGATGAATCAGCGCGGCGGATGATGAAGTTAGCTGGCCTGGATCTGGATGAGTTAAGGAGAAAAGCGGCGTCTCGCGATTTTGTGCCTGTAAAGTTAAACCTCAAGGCTTCAATAAATCTAAAGAGCGAGCTGAAGCGCCTGACGGCGCCAAACGTTGCAGGCATCCTGCCAGGTCGAGATCCCAAACTGCAAAGTGAATACGTGGTGTATTCAGCACACTGGGATCACCTTGGCGTTGGGGCGCCGAATAAGAGTGGCGACACCATATACAACGGTGCCGTGGACAATGCTTCAGGCGTCGCGTCGGTGATTGCTATTGCAGAGGCGTTTACTAAACTTCCAGCTGCTCAGCGGCCAAGACGATCCATTCTGTTTCTGTTTCCCACAGCCGAAGAACAAGGGCTACTAGGCGCTGAATGGTATTCACAGCATCCATTAGTGCCCATCGCAAAGACCGCCGCGAACATAAACCTCGACTCGATGAACGTACTCGGGCCAACGGAAGATTTTGTTCCGCTGGGGGCTGAGCGGTCCACTTTGCGCACCATTGTTCAGACAATTGCGACGGAGAGAAGCATGCGAGTCGCGCCTGACGCGCGGCCGGAACAGGGTTCCTTCTATCGCTCGGACCATTTCCCATTTGCCAAGGTAGGCGTTCCCTCTATCAGTTTGAAAGCAGGAGATGATTTTGTCGGACGGCCGAAAGGCTGGGGTGAGCAACAGTTCAAGGCTTACAACACCGCCCACTATCACCAGCCCTCAGACGAGTATCGCGAGTCTTGGAATCTTAAAGGAATCCTCCAGGAAGCGGAAATCGCCCTTGAGATTGGCCGGCGCGTGGCGGATATGGACCAGTTGCCTCGTTTCAACCCGGAGGACGAGTTTGCCAGAAAGAGGTAACGACTAGAGTCTGGAGTCTGGAGTCCGGAGTCTAGAGTCTGAAGGGCTCAGAGTTAAGTATTTTTGGTCATTTTAGCAATGAAGAGTTTCTACGTAACGACGCCGATCTACTACGCGAACGATCTGCCGCACCTGGGTAGTCTGTATACGACTATCGTCGCGGATAGCCTTCGCCGGCACAAGCGACAGCTCGGTTGCGAAACCTATTTTCTGACCGGCACAGACGAACATGGCATCAACATTCAACGGCTGGCCGAGCGAAAGGGAGCCTCACCCCAAGAGTACACGGACACGATTGTCAACGCCTTCAAAAGGATGTTTGCCTCCTTTGAGCTCGACACCGCGCATGGAGGCTACGATATATTCATGCGCACTACCGAACCTTTCCACTACGCAGGGGTGGCAGAGCTATGGCGTCGTGTTGCGCGGTCCAAGACACCGAAGGGTAACGATTCAATATACAAGGGTCATTATGAAGGTTGGTTCTGTCCAAACTGTGCTGAATATAAGACTGAGGATGAGTACCAACGTCCGGAGAGGGAAGAGGAAGCCCCCACGTGTCTGGTTCACCTCAAGCCGCTTGATCGAGTTTCCGAAGAGAGCTACTTCTTTCGCCTCTCTGATTTTGATCAGGCGTTGTTGAGCCTCTACGAGAGCCGTCCTGATTTCATTCTGCCCGAAGCGCGCCGGAATGAGATGATCAGCTTCGTTCGCCGAGGCCTGGATGATTTGTCGATTAGCCGGCAAAAAACTTCAGTTGCGTGGGCCATCCCAGTTCCAGACGATCCCGATCATTCGATTTATGTTTGGTTTGACGCCTTGAGCAATTACATCACCGCCATCGGTTTCGGCAATGAAGAACGGAATCGGGCTGTAGGCTTTGAAAAGTTCTGGCCCGCTATGCACTTGATTGGCAAGGATATTCTGCGACAGCACACCGTTTACTGGCCTGCTTTTCTGCTTGCTGCCGATATCGAGCCGCCGCGTTCAGTTTTTGCTCACGGGATGTGGCAGGACTCCACGGGACGCAGGATGTCAAAGACTCTCGGCAATACCATCGATCTCGAGTTGTTGCATAAGTTTTTCCCCACAGATGCCATTCGCTATTTTTGCTTACGCGAGATGGTCTTTGGGCAGGATGGGCGTTTTGGTTATGAGGCCCTGATTGATAGGGCCAATAGCGATCTGGCCAGCGGTCTGGGTAATCTTTCGAGCCGGATACTTACCATGATCGGACGCTACTGTGAGGGGCTCGTGCCTTCGGGCAGAATTTCCGAAGACAAGATACTTTCTGCGAAGCGCAGCGGTGTTGATACCGATGAGACAACCATAGCCGGGTTCATTGAACATGCTCGCGATCAGTTTCTGCAACATTTTGAAAATTATGCTTTCAGCCGGGCACTCGAAGTAGCCTGGTCAGTGGTGGCTCGCGTTGACAAAATGATTAGTGAAGCGAAGCCCTGGGACCTCGTGAAAGACGATAATCAGCGCCAGACGCTCCATGCAATTCTTTACCGCTCCGCGGAATCGTTACGGTGGCTCTGCGTCCTGCTCCAACCGGTCATGCCACGGGCTACTCAAGAGATATACATCCAACTTGGCTTGAGTGATTCGCTTTCAGCTGCGAATCCCGCCGAGCTGCAATGGGGTGGCTTGCAAGAGGGTACGCACGTCGGAGAAATAAAACCTGTTTTCCCACGTCTGGACAAGGCCGGCATACTCGGCCAAATCAAGGGCAATGAACCAACTGTGACGGTTCACGCCACTGAAGCGGAGGCGGTTGCCTCCGCCAATCCAGCAGCCAGCACGCGGCCCCAGCCTCCGATGCAAGGTGCTACTGAAGCAGATGCCGTAACTGGAGCCGAAGGTGTAGCGACACTCATAGACATCGGCGACTTTGCAAAAGTTGATCTGAGAGTCGGGCAGGTGCTGAGTGCCGAGCGCGTACCGAAGTCTGATAAGTTACTGCTAATGAACATAGACATCGGAGAAGAGAAGCCCCGGCAAGTATTGGCCGGAATTGCGCAGTATTACGAACCAACTAACCTGCTGGGCCGCAAAGTAGTGGTGGTGGCAAATCTGAAACCTCGCAAGTTGCGCGGTTACGAATCTCAGGGGATGGTGGTAGCCGCATCGATAGGCGAGGAGGGACGACCCGTAATTGCGACTTTTACGGAAGAAGTTCCGAATGGCGCAAGGTTAAAGTAAAGGATGAAGGATGAAGGATGAGGGATGAGAGGGAAGGATGGCGGCGCTTAAAATGATAAATCGGCAGAAGTTGGCGGGCAATAATAATGATGAATTGGCAACGCTGAAAGCAATCAATGGCAGATGTCAAATGACAAATGAAGAATGTCCTTAACCATTCGCTTCATCCTTCATCCTTCCGCCTTCATCCTTTGACGTGATGTTTGTCGATTCCCATGCGCACATTGATGGTCCGGAGTTTGACAAGGATCGTGCTGAAGTAATTCAGCGCGCGCGCGATGCGGGTGTGGGGACGATATTGAATGTGGTGTCTGGCGATCCTCACGCTGGAGCGCTCGAACGCGCTATTGAACTAACCCAACTCCATAAAGACGTTTACACCGCATTGGGCGTGCATCCCCATGAAGCGCGACTCTTTGATGTCGGGCTCGAGAAGCGAATTACAGATCTAATCAAACAAAATCCACGTGTTATCGCCTGGGGCGAAATTGGCCTCGATTACCATTACGACCATTCACCCCGGGATGTGCAACGTGAGGTCTTCCGCCGGCAGCTGCAGCTCGCGCGCGAGATGAAGCTCCCCATCATCATTCACACGCGAGAGGCCGAGGACGACACGCTTGAAATCCTCCACAGTGAATGGTCTCAAAGTGGCCTGTCAGGCATCATGCACTGTTTCAGTGGCAGCAAGATGCTGGCGGCAGAAGCCCTAAACCTGGGACTCCTTATCTCCCTCTCCGGAGTCATTACGTTTAAAAAGGCAGATGGCCTGCGAGAGGTTGCCCAAAGCATTCCGCTTGATCGTCTTCTGGTTGAGACAGATTGCCCCTACTTATCACCTGAACCATTTCGTGGTCGCCGGAACGAACCGGCCAGGGTCGTAGAAGTTGCTCGCTGTCTTGCGAACGTTTGTGGGGTCGAGGTGGAAGAGATTGCTAATACGACGACGCAAAACTTCTCACGGTTATTCGGGCTCAAGACTGATAACTAAGCGATTGACCTCTCTGGAGTTCGATCAGCTAGCTGTCCAGAACCGAATTAGAGAAGACTTTCACATGGTCTGGTTTTGATGTTATCCTCTTTAGCCGTTTAACTTAGAATGAGGATACGCAGGAAATGGCCCAGCAGAATTCATTTGATATCGTCTCTCAGGTGGACCGCGCCGAATTAACCAACGCCATCCATCAGACAATAAAAGAGGTGCGGCAACGGTTTGATTTCAAGGGCAGTTCGGCAAATGTCGCGCTCGAAAAGGAAGAGCTGCTGCTCACCGCGGAAGACGAAACCAGACTTCGTAATATGAACGACATCCTGCAGCAGAAGTTGGTCCGTCGTGGTGTCCCGCTTAAAGCGCTGCGCTACGGCAACGTAGAACCCGCAGCCGGCGGAACCGTGAAACAGCAGGTCCAGATTCAACAGGGAATTCCGCAGGAGAAGGCAAAAGAGATTGTTAAGGTGATCAAGGATTCTAAAGTGAAGGTTCAGGCGGCGATTCAGGGCGATACGGTGCGCGTTTCTGGTAAGGACCGTGACACCTTGCAGGATGTAATCGCCAAACTTAAGGCCAGAGATTTCGGCATTCACATGCAGTTTACAAACTATCGCTCTAATTGAAACCTTCTTCTGTGAAAACCTAATGCAGGGTTCGGGTCATACAGTAGCTCTTCAGGAAGCTGCACTCTCAGCACGTCGCATATTCAGTTTGATTTCGAGCGAGCTGGAGCAGGTTGAAGCCGAATTTGAACGGCAGGCTCGCTCCAACGTGCAGGTAATCGCCTACATGGGCGACTACTTGCGCGCGTCTGGCGGCAAGCGAGTGCGACCGGCGCTGACGATTCTTGCTAATTACGCAGTAGGCGGGAACGGGTCGAATGAAAACTTGATCCGTATGGCTACTGTGATGGAGTTTTTACACACAGCTACGCTGGTCCATGACGATATCATTGATAATGCTGAGGTCCGGCGAAACCGCCCTACTGTTAATGCTCTTTATGGCAATGAGACCGCCGTGCTGATGGGCGACTGGCTTTACATGTCGGCGTACGAAACGAGTTTGGCTGAAAGGTCGCTGCCTGTTCTGGAGATTCTGACTCGTGTCACGCGGAAAATGACTGAAGGCGAGCTGCTGCAACTGACGTTTCTCGGACAGACCGAAGTCACCGAGGCAGAGTATCTCGATGTGTTACAGCGAAAGACGGCACACCTCTTCAGCGCCTGTTGCGAGGTTGGTGCGCTGTTGGGCCCAGGGAACGGCAAACAGCAGCGCGCCCTCCGAGATTACGGATTCAACCTCGGCACTGCATTCCAGTTGATCGATGATTTGCTTGACTTCACCGCCAGCGACGACACGCTCGGAAAGGCTGCTGGAGTCGACCTGCTCGGTGGGAAGGTGACGCTGCCAATTATCTATTTGATTGAGCACCAGCCGGATGCTCGTGAAATGGTTCAAACGGTTTTACGGGATGGAAACTACAGCAGGGTATCTCGCTCCGAGCTTTTGCAAGCTGTTGCCAGGGCCGGGGCGCTGGAGCGCGCCAGAGCCCGTGCTGATGAATACGCCGAGGCTGCACGCGCCGCTCTAGAGGACTTTCCTGATTCTGAATATGCCGATTCTTTGAGGGCCATTCCCGGCTACGTTCTCGAACGGGACCGCTAACCCCAGCTTCCTGATCGTAATAATCTTGTTGTGAAACCCCCTAAAAACGCTTAAGATTTGCGGGATGCATAGGCCCAGCGACAATTTGCTTTCCCGGTTGGAGCAGAGTCTGCGGGAGTCGAGAGCCGCCCGCATGCACCTTGGCGCGCGACTTCGTGAACTCGAAGCTGAAGCTGACGCAGTACGAGCGGAACTTGCGGAGATGGACACGCTCGCCAGCCAAACAGAGGCGGCAATATATCGGCTGCTGTCCTCCGTCCTGGCCTCAAATAACCTGTCCTCTTCGCTGCCTTCGGATTCCGAACTTGAGGCTGCCATGCGCTACTCCTCACCAGCGGAGCGAAACTCGCCTGCAGTGGAAGAAAGACGCCAGCCGATTCCGCTTATTCGGTCACACGTCGAGGCCTTGAGCGACCGGTTTATGGATCGCACCATACCTCAAGCAGTAACACTCCTGTTGCGTGAAGAGGGCGGGCCCTTACATGTCAACGAAATCTATAATCGCCTACTTGAAGGTGGGTTTAGATTCTCCGGTCAAAATCCAACCATAAGCATTGCTGTTTCGCTGAACCGCAACAACAGATTTCGTAAGGTGGCGCCAGGCACCTTTGATTTGATGATCCGCGACGCTTCCAAGGCGTCATGACCTCCGGCCGTCATCTTCTCGATCTCTCAAGAAGGAAGCGCAGGCCATATCATATTCGCAAGTAAGGAAGGACTGCTTGCACCCGCTGATGCAGGCCCGATCAACTGTAAAGATCAGCGGGTGCAACCCTTCCTGACCCAGAGACTTTTTCAGTTAAGCTTTTGGTTTTCTAGCTTGAACAGTTATCAGATCATCTGGTGCAGTTCTGTAATTTCCTACGACCCAATAGAATGCTCTTATGCGCGCGATGATTCTTTCTGCTGGTTACGGCACCCGCCTCTGGCCCTTAACCGAGGACAGAACCAAACCCGCGATCCCCATACTCGGCAAACCGCTGGTCGGCTACGTGGCTGAATATCTGGCAAGCTATGGTTGCACCCACGTTGTAGTCAATCTTCATCATCGACCTGAGTCAGTGCGTGCTGCTTTGGGCAATGGCGGTAAGTTTGGTGTAACTCTGCAATACGTTGAGGAGCCAACTATCCTTGGCACCAGCGGCGCGCTTGACAACGCGCGCGCGCTACTCGAAGACGGCACGTTTATAGTAATCAACGGTAAAATAATAACGGACATCGATCTGAGTGCGGCTATCACGACACACAGGTACAGCGAAGCAATTGCCACGCTCGTACTCCTGCCCAACGCCGCCCGCGAACGATTCACCATAGTTGAAACCGAAGGCGGATTCGTGAAAGGCTTCGCCGGCATGCCTGAACCTCTTGCTGAGTCGGGTAAAGAGCCATTGATGTTCACGGGAATTCAAATACTCGAGCCAGCAATTTTCAAATACATTCCGCGTAATGTCTTCTCGCATTCGACCACGGATGTTTACCCTCGGGCCATTGCGAGTGGCGAACGGATCGCAGCTCACGTGGCAACCGGCAAATGGTATGAACTCTCCACCTTGCAACGTTATCTCGATATCAGTCTGATGTTGCTGGCGGAGAAAGGCAGACGTTTCGATGCGGGAGCTGGAAGCGTCATCTCACCTGGCGCAACAGTGGACCGGGCAATACTCTGGGACGGCGTCACCGTAGGATCCGGCGCGCGTGTCAGACACGCCATTTTGGGCGACAATGTAGAAGTTCGCGCTGGTGACGTTATTGAAGATGCGGCTGTAGTTAGAGCTTCCCTCATTGAGGGTAAGACAGCGCCCGCCAAGGCATTAAAGGGTCAGGTTCGCGGCGAAAATTTTGTCGTCTCTCTGACGCAGTGATACAATTTCCCTTACAATTCGATTGGTCGAAGCAGGCGGGACCGACAACGTCCCGCCGTGTTCTAAGAAGAATCGAAAACGCCCCGTATCGCAAATGAGTTCAGCAAAACAGGTGACCAAGAGCGCTTTCGAACCTTCCGCTGCTGCAAGGCTCCTCAAATTTCTCGAGAGCCAGGGCATTAAGAGCCCACTAATAGTTCCCCTGACACCGGATGCCTCGACGCGAAATTATTTTCGCATACCCTGGAAGAAAGAGAAGGCCGTAGCGGCAGTCTACGCGGAAGCTTTTGATCCGGAGGTCCATCCCTACCTCGACGTTACCCGGCTGTTTTCAGAGAGTGGGATTCCTGTTCCTGAGGTTTATGCGGTTGACGGGGAAAGCGGCATTATCGTGCAAGAAGATCTCGGAGACCGCCAGCTGTTTCGAATCTTTGAAAGCGCTACGGAAGAGGAATGCGAAGAATATAAAGAACGTGCGATCGCTCTGATCGCTCGCATTCAGAACGCTACAGAGCGGGCCTTTGAGGTGCGGTCGATAGCTAGCCGCCTCGCTTTCGATGAAGCAAAGCTTTCCTGGGAGCTCGATTTTTTTGCCGAACACTATTTTGGCAGTTTGCTAGGCGAGACACTGAGGCACGCTGAGACCGCCGAATTGAAAGCCGAACTTAACGATATTTCAGCCGACCTTGCCAGCGTGCGCCGGGTGTTATGTCATCGCGACTTTCACGCCGCCAACCTGCTCGTAGATAACGAGAACCGGCTTCGGGTCGTGGACCATCAGGATGCCCGTATGGGACCAGCCACCTATGACCTGGTCTCCTTCTTGCTTGATCGGCAACCTGTTCCACCGTCACTTGCGGAGCTCCGGGCTTTCCGATTATTTCTGCTTGAAGAACGTCGGCTGCTGGGTCTGGAACCGCTCGACCCCGATGAGTTTGCGCGAGAATTTCGACTGATGACTATACAGCGAGGGCTCAAGGCGGTGGGGACGTTCTCTTACCAGACTGCTGTCTTTGGACGTGTCTTTTATCAGCAGTTTATTGAGCCAACGCTTTTGATTGTCCTGCAGGCCGCTGACTGGCTCGAACGCTTTCCAACGCTGCGTAAAATGTTGAGAGAGCGACTCAGCTCCAACTAACCACCGATGTTATGGCAACCGAATTAAGATCCTTGGGCGCTAAGACTCCCCACACTTATATCGAGCAACTTTCAAATCACGAAGGGGAAGAGGTTGTTCTCAGGGGCTGGCTCTATAACCTTCGCTCCAGCGGCAAGATTCTGTTTCCGCAGTTGCGTGACGGCACTGGTATTGTGCAGTGCGTCATCTTGAGAAGCTCCGTGCCGGATGAGCTTTGGGAAGCGCTCAAGGGTTTAGGCCAAGAGTCGGCCCTTTCGGTCCGCGGTACGGTGCGCGCAGACGCGCGGGCGCCCGGTGGCTTTGAGATCGACGTGGTCGATGCCGAGGTGCTTCAGGAGGTCCACGATTACCCAATTACCCCCAAGGAACACGGCACAGAGTTTCTGATGGACCGCCGGCACCTCTGGCTACGGTCTCGCCGGCAACATGCAATTCTCAAGGTGCGCCACACAGTGGTCCGAGCTGTCCGCGATTTTCTGGATAATGATGGCTTTACGCTCTGCGATGCGCCAATCTTTACGCCTGCTGCCTGCGAGGGCACTACTACTCTTTTTGAGGTCGATTACTTTGAAGGCGAGAAAGCTTACTTGACGCAGTCTGGCCAGCTTTATAACGAAGCTACGGCGGCCGCTTTTGGGAAGGTTTACTGTTTTGGACCTACCTTTCGCGCGGAAAAATCGAAGACTCGCAGACATCTGACCGAGTTTTGGATGGTCGAACCGGAAATGGCCTATGCCTCGCTCGAAGACGTGATGGCGCTCTCAGAGAGATTGCTGGCCAGTATCGCCGCGCGCGTGTTGGATGAGCGTGCCGACGAGTTGAAAGTACTCGAGCGTGATACTGCCAGGCTGGAGTCGATTGCTCCACCCTTCCCTCGGCTGCATTATGATGACGCTGTGAGGCTCTTACAGGACGGTCATGCGAAAGGCGAGCTGGAAACAGCTTTTGTCTGGGGAGGTGATTTCGGTGCCCCGGATGAAACATTTCTCTCGAGCAAATTCGATCGTCCCGTGATGGTCCATCATTACCCGGCCGCCGTTAAAGCCTTTTATATGGCCCGGGACCCGGAGCGAAATGACCTGGCATTAGGTGTAGACGTCCTGGCGCCTGAAGGGTATGGGGAAGTAATTGGCGGCGGTGAGCGCGCGACTTCGCTGGAATACCTTAAAGAGCAGATTGCCTTACACGGGCTGCCGCAGGAAGCTTTCGAGTGGTACCTCGATCTGCGTCGCTATGGGAGCGTGCCTCACGCCGGTTTTGGCATGGGTATCGAACGTTGTACCGCGTGGATGTGTGGAATAGAGCACATTCGCGAGACCATTCCATTTCCGCGCCTGCTATACAGGATTAGGCCTTAGTTTTTTGCTGTTCTGCCGCCTCTATTTTGTGCTAACAAATCTACAGCTACAAGAGCTCTATCGCCCCGCAGTTGAACGAATAGTGGAAGGGGCACGAGAGAGGATCGTTGGCCTCTTGAATACAAGTGATGATTAACGATGCGCAGGAACGAATAGTGACTATCTTTGGCGGCTCCAAATGCTGTGAGTCGGATCCGGAATATGTGGAGGCCCTGCGTGTTGGTGGACTGCTGGCAGAGGGCGGATTCACCATCTGTACTGGCGGCTACCTGGGCGTAATGGAAGCGGCAAGCCGGGGCGCGCGCGAGAAGGGTGGTCGCGTTCTGGGTATCGTAATGAATCAATTTCAGGCCGAACCCAACCGATACTTGACTGACAAAGTGGCGACGCCCCATTTCTACGAACGCCTGCAGCGGCTCATTACTCATTCCATTGGTTTCGTGGCGATTCGTGGAGGCATGGGGACCGTTACAGAGTTATCGCTGGTCTGGAACAAGATTCAAACCCGAGTCATTGGTCCCAGACCACTGGTCCTTTTAGGTGAATGTTGGCCGCCGATTGTCAGGGAATGGCAAAAACACCTGGCCGTTAGCCACACAGACGTTGCTGCCCTTGATTTCGCCGCCACGCCCGAAGAGGCCGTTGCGATAATTAAAGAAAAATCTCAAGGAGTGATTCTATGAACTGTCCGAAATGTGGCACCCAATTGCTGGAGGGCTCAGCATTCTGCGGCGTTTGCGGTCACCGCATGCAAGCGACGAGCGCAGGCATAACTTCGCAGGGCCCGGTCGCACACGGCATTCACATCGACGAGGATTCTCAAGGCCAGGGACGCGGCTACAAATATGAAGTGTTACATCAACCGGCATTCTCTTTAGCTGTGGTTCAACTTCAACCAGAGCAGTCGATCCAGGCAGAGGCCGGCGCAATGGTCTCGATGTCGGCCAATGTGGAATTGCAGTCGCAGATGAAGGGTGGCTTTTTGGGAGCACTTAAACGGGCCGCTGGTGGCGAGTCGGCCTTTGTTTCCACTTTCACGGCCCGCGGCGGTCCAGGTGAAGTTACATTTGCGCCTGGCACTCCCGGAGATATTGCCGCAATTGAAATGAGCAATCAGTCGTTCTTCGTCCAATCAAGTTCCTATCTTGCAGGTGACTCGACTCTAGTAGTAGATACAAAATGGGGAGGCGCCAAGTCTTTCTTTGGTGGCGAAGGCTTGTTTGTGTTGCTCGTGCAGGGACAGGGACTTCTGCTTGTCTCTTCCTTTGGGGCCATTCATCGTAAACGACTTCAGCCAGGGGAACGCTATGTTGTCGACACCGGACATCTGGTCGCCTGGGAAGGTTCAACGCAATACACCCTGCGCAAGGCTGCCGCCGGTTTCTTTCGCAGCATGGTTAGCGGCGAAGGTATTGTGGCCGAATTTACAGGTCCCGGTGAGCTGTTGATTCAGACGCGAAATATTGCCGCCCTGGCTGGACTTCTAAAGCCGTTTTTCCCCTCCCAGTCAGGCAGTGGGGGAGGTTTCAATCTCAATCTCGGTGGCTGATTGGCTGAGAACAGGATCGAATGGCGCTAGTAACTAAAGAGGCTGAGAAAGATAGTGCCCGGATGGCAAGCGAGCGGCCCGGCATCAGTATTCTCGGAGTGCCACTGGCCTATGGCGCGAACATGGCAGGTGTGGACATGGGTCCGGCAGCGCTACGCGTGGCGCGCCTGCAAGAGAGGATAGCCCGGCTCGGCTATCGAGTCCGGGATCTGGGTGACATGCGAGTCGAGCCCCGTCCCCAACTGCTACCAAATGCAGACGACAAGGCCCAGTATCTAAACGAGATTAGTTTGCTGTGTGAAGAACTCGCTGTTCAGGTTCACGAAATAATGGCCGCAGGCGATCTCCCTTTAATCCTTGGCGGAGATCATGCAATTGCTATTGGTTCGATCGCCGGGGTGGCCTCTTATCTTCGTGAACGCAGCGCAACGTTGGGTATCATATGGTTTGATGCTCATGCCGATATGAATACGCCTGAGACTACGCCGTCGGGCCATATTCATGGGATGCCCTTAAGCGCTCTCCTTGGTTACGGCGCCAGTGAACTAACAAACACTGCCGGTTTCTCACCAAAACTCGACCCCAGATTCTGCGCGCATGTAGGCGCCCGTGACATTGATCCGGGAGAGCGTGAGCTGATTCGCAAACTCGACATCCGCTTCTTCACCATGCGAGAGATTGACGAACGCGGTATGAGCGCCTGCATGGACGACGCAATAGCGATCGCCTCCCAGGCCTCCGGCGGATATGCGGTAACGTTCGATGTCGACGTTCTTGATCCGGGTGATGCGCCGGGCTCGGGCACCCTCGTGCGTGGCGGCCTCACCTACCGGGAGTCCCATCTGGCAATGGAGAAGATAGCCGAGGCAGGAGGGATGCGCTCGCTGGAAGTCGTTGAAATCAATACGGCCCTGGATGTAAACAATAGGACTGCAGAGTTGGGAGTGGAGTTGATCCTCTCCGCGCTCGGAAAAACTATCCTTTGAAGGAACAGTTAATCACGTGGGAAATAAGCTAAAGGTTGGTGTCATTTTTGGCGGGCGATCCGGAGAGCATGAGATTTCACTGCGTTCTGCACGCGCTGTGATTGAGTCCATTGACCGCGCAAAATATGAAGTTGTACCTATTGCAATCACCAAGGAAGGAAAGTGGCTATCGCCCTTTGAAGCTACTGCGCTGCTGCCGGAAGCAACGCAGGCCCTGGTTTCATCCGAAGCAGTTTCCCACCCCTCCGGTGACGTGGCTATTCTCGGCGATCCGTCACGCCAAGGACTCGTTTCGCTAAACGCAAACGGCCGGTCCTCCCGCGTTGAACCTGTGGACGTCATCTTTCCGGTACTCCATGGTCCTTATGGCGAGGACGGAACTTTGCAGGGCTTGCTGGAGCTGGCGGACATTCCTTACGTCGGTTGTGGCGTTCTGGCTTCGGCTTGCGGCATGGATAAAGTAACGATGAAACAGCTTTTTGCAGAGGCCGGCCTCCCTATCTGTAAACACATGTGGTTTCTAAGAACGCAGTGGCGTGATGAGCAGGAGAAGATGATCAGAAAGATCCGAACCGCGTTTAAGTTTCCTGTCTTTGTTAAGCCTGCTAACCTGGGCTCCTCCGTCGGCGTCTCCAGAGCTGCGAACAAAGACTCCCTAATTCAGGCAGTGGAACTCGCCGCTCAATACGATCGAAAGATTATTGTTGAAGAGTCAGTTGACGCGCGCGAACTCGAATGCGCGGTGCTTGGCAACGACCAGCCGCAGGCGAGTTTACCGGGTGAGTATGTGGTCTATCAGGAGGCCGCCCGCTTTCTTGATTATGCTGAGAAGTACACCAATACCGGCCACGTGGAGTTCGTTGTTCCGGCGCCGGTATCAAAGTCTTTAACCGCCGGCATCCGCCAACTTGCCATTCAAGCCTTTCAGGCAATCGATGGCGCCGGCCTGGCGCGAGTGGATTTCTTTTTAAGGCGGGATACAAAGGACCTGCTGGTGAATGAAATAAACACTCTACCCGGTCTCACAGATGTTTCCGGCTATCCGAAGATGTGGGCTGCTTCGGGAGTTTCTTTCCCACGCGTGCTGGATCAACTCATCGAGCTCGCCTTATCGAGGCACGCTGACAAATCACTTAACAAGACCACCCGGTAGACTGGCGCAGCGAACCACCTGTCATGATTTCGGGGCGCGATATCCCTTTCGTGTTCGCAAGAGAAGATCATTGCGGGAAAGTTTCACGTCAACTGTGCGCCACTTTCCATCTCGCGTAGGGTTCAGTGGCCGGTAAGTTATCGTGTACTGATGTCCCAGCTCTTCCGCAATTGCGGCAAACGCATCACGCAACTCCGGACCACCTGCGATTGCCACAAACCGGCCACCACTTTTTTCGGCAAAGTTTTTCAGCACCGCAGCGCTCTGCCGGTTCCCGAATGCACTCCCACCAGCAGCTGACATATCCACGGCATAGATACTCGCTCCGATCGCCAGAGCGGTATCCAATGCTTTTCCAGAACTGGCGCGGGAAAACGTATCGATTCCATCTGAGAGTACGACGATCGCTTTGCGCGTTTCGTTGCGCTCGTTAAGGGCTTTTGCCGCCTCGATAATGGCGTCATTGAGCATTGTCATTCCGCGGGCCTTAATTCCAAAAGCCAGTGGCGCAAGATCGCGACCTGATGAGAAGTCCTGGACCCGCTCCATCTTGTAGTCGAACTTGTAGACCGCTGCGACGTCTTCTGGTCGTAGTCCGTCGAGAAACCTGATGGCCGCGGATCGGGCCAGCGACATTCGGCTCTCCATACTGCCTGAGGTGTCAAGAAGCACCACCGATGCGTAAGGCGACTCATGCACGCTGAAGCTCGACGTCAGGTTGGCCGGCACCTCCTTGCCGTCCTCATAGATCTTGAAATCGGCGAGCTTGAGTCCGGGAACATATTTCCCTGCCTTGTCGGTAATGGTGATATTCAGCACTACTAGATCCGTGTTGACCCGGACGACATCGTCTTCCTGAGCGATGCCATTGAACGGCACAAGCCAACATCCGATAACAAGACAGAGTCGAATTAGGAAATGGAGGGCGCGATTCAATGGTCAGTCTGAGGTCCGGGTGTGAGTGCGGATTATGCTGATCAGTTCAAGTAACACATTAGCATCATCAATGACCGTTGCTGAGATGACTCGCCGCGGCGTTTTCTCCACTGTATCCGCCAGCGAGTCCGCCAGTTGAACAAGTCTGTCCACTGCTTCGGCGAGGTCAAACCGGTTCTGGATATTGATATCAACATCGGCACCGCCGGCTTCGCTGCGCAACTTTTTCGTCAGTTTCTCGAGCCTCTCCAGTTTTTTTACCCCATCCCGGTCAATGGTTTTCTTGAGTCTGAAGCCCTGTTGAAGCTGAACACCAAGTGCGGAAATCTCACGTGCCCGGTCCACATTCTCACGATGTTCTTTTTCAGCGTATTTTATCGCCCTCGTTGCGCGCATCTCCTCCTCGATGGAGCCGACCGAGCGATCTTCGTGGAAGGATCCCTTGTCCGCGCTGATAGAGTCACTCGGGCTGGAAGCTCGAGAGTTTTGAGCAAGAGCAGAAGTCGAGAAAGAGATGGCCACAACGGCGGCAAATATCAAACTGGACCTCAAGAGAGTATCGACTATTGCAAATGAGTTGAGAATCAATCTTCGCATCTCTCGCATAATCCTAGCGCAACACTGTTTGCGGCTCAACTGCAACTGTGACGGGTTCGGAGGTTGAATGGTTGTACGCGACTAGTCTAATGCCCTACCGGCTCAGAATTTACGCGAACTTTGGTCGTCACGCCGACGTCTGAGACTCCACCTTAGAAGGAGATTGGCAGGTAGACTCGGGGACAAGAGCAGGCAAGGATGCCTGCGCTCACAGGGTTAGGGAACGCGACCCGGGTTGTCCGGAGAGTTTAGAAACTCACCACTGTTGGAAGAACGCCTCGGGACATAGATAGTCTTCGGTTCGAGTCGTTCAGGTTGACGCTTCTGGCCAGGAGCTGTAGTGAACGGAAGGGCTTCACCGTCGGAATTTCTCCTAAGTTCAAGCAGCCGGCCGGAGCTGTAATCCCGCGCCAATAGCTTAAGCGCGTATCGCCCTTCCTGCTGAGGCTCCAGATCCGCCGGCTCCAAAGGAACAGTTTTTTGCTCGACCATCCCATCTTTCCGGCGCCGTAGCTCCAACTCTACTTCTAGACCACTTAGTTTCTCAGACGAGATGTTTGTGACGGTGCCTCCGAGAAGCGTTTCGCCCGCCTTCAAGGTAGCTTCATCGATAAGGATGTGAGCCTTCGGCGCAATCTTTGGCTTGTTTGACTCACGCTCGCCTAAAGTGGCGCTACTAAGAGTCTGATTAGCGTGGCGTTGGCGGAGGTATGCATAGCCAACTAGCACAACAGCTGTTATGACCAGGGCACTAATAGCAGCGACGAACTTTAAACCAAACGTGGTCCTGCTGTTGCTTTCAAACAGCTCGTCCGAGTTCGGCGAATCAGTGAGCATCATGTTTTCTTAACTGCAAAGCTCAGAAATAACCATTAACTGTAGCGTCTTTTAGCCGACGCACTGCGAACGGCCTCCCGGCGGAACGCCAGTCAGGTTTGTGATAAGGGAACAAAGAAACTCCTCCTCGGCGAGACCAAGGCTGGTGAGACTGACCCATTCGGCGCCGGTGGCCCCATCCGTCCTTCCCTCTACCTTGGCGTTGACCGACACATTAGCACTGCTGCCATCTATGGGTTGGACTTCAACCGTCAATGTGTAGCGACCCCGCGTCCAACCGCGCACAGTCGAACTCTCGGTGTCGGCGTACCGGCTCAACTCAGATTGGGACACGACTGCGCCCTTGATAAAGGTGTAGGGCTGGCTGACAACGATCCCCTCTGCCAATCGAGACGCTCCTTCGTCCAGAATAAGACCTCTATCTCGCATCACAGCCTGGATGACTTTGATGATGGCGTCGCGCCGGGCCACGATCCGGCTGGGATTCGGAATTGGCAGTACCTCCGGGGTTCGCCCCTTCCCAAAATCGATTCCGCGACCAGTTCCTACATCAGTTTTCGCCCCATTGCTGGCCGGCGTCCTGCTGGCCCCGGTATCGCGTACTCGCTCACTTTGCTTATCGACTCCTTTGCCTTGTCCAACCACGGATAAGGCCATAGTTGCTGTCAGGAAAGCCAACATCAATAGTCGGTTCATATAACGCTCTTTTCGCATTTAGGCCGCATCTTCCCGGGGGAGAAAGATCGAGAATAGATTAACGACTAAGCAAATTCAAGGTATACGATGCGAGGTATACGATGCGAGCTTTCCTTCAATGTTGCAAATGAATTTCTTGAGATTTCTTTTTAGCGTTTTCTGCGTCTCTTTCTCTTTCCCATTTGCGAAGAGCTTGAACGCCCAGCGCAAAGTCCTTTTCATGGACGTAGAAGTTGTGAGCCCCGTCATCTCGAGAAGGTTCACGCACGTAATACATGTAGTTAGTCTGTGCTGGATTCAATGCGGCCAGCAACGAGCTTTCTCCCGGTGAGGCAATAGGGCCCGGAGGGAGTCCGGGATGAATGCGTGTGTTATATGGGGAGCGTCTTTCGATATCGCTGCGGTACACCTTGCCGTCGTTGCGCCACTTGCCGTCGATCTTTGAGCCATAGATGATGCTGGAATCGACCCCGAGAGGAATATCCTTCTTCAGCCGGTTATAGATGACCGAAGCGATCAGCGGACGTTCGGCGGGCAGTTTTGCTTCAGTCTCGATAAGGGAGGCGACGGTAACAACCTGCCGGGCAGACATACCGAGGGCTGCAGCCCGGGCTGACCAGTCCGGTTTCCACACGGAGCGAAATTGCTCGACCATAAGGCCGATCAATTCTGCGGGTGTTGTGTTAGGGGGAAACTCATAAGTCGCCGGATAAAGATAACCTTCCAGATTGTCTGCATCGAGGTCCAGATCTCTAATCAGACTGACATCGCTCATCAGCGCCAATGCAGTCTGAGAGTCTTGCAGTCCAAGCTCGGGAACGCCAGCCATAGCCTCAGCAATGTCCCACCGTGTCCACCCTTCGACAATGGTAAGGCGCACCAAGCGCTGCTCACCGTGTTGCAGCTTTGCGATTACCGCAAATGGCGAGATTGGAGAAGCAAAATCATATTCGCCGGCTTTGAACCTGGAACCTGCTCCAGTTAACTTCAGGTACAGTAACAAGGGCCATTCGTGCTTTATGATTCCTTCACTCTTGAGCTTTTTAATGACAGTGACCGGTGAGCTGCCTTTTGGAATCTTGATATATTGGCCAGCCCTCGTATGGTAGGCGGGCGTCGTTATCACGTGGCGAGCCCACAAAGCCACCGCGGCGACCAACACCGCTATGCCTAATGCAATACGTGAGATGAGGCGTCTCATTTACCTGGCTGTAATCGGTTTCTTACCTAGTCGGCTTTAACTAAAACCCTATCCTGTTGCTCCCCCAGAAAATCCTCCAGGATAATAGCAGCAGATTCACTGTCAATTCTTGCAGCCAACTCCTCTTTTGCCAGTCCCTGGGAGCGAAGCCTCTCGCTGGCTGCCACCGTCGATAACCGTTCATCCTGCAGGTACACCGGAATGTTCAAAGACTTCGCGAACTTTCGTGCCACTTCGGCTACCTGCTCTGCCGCCGGACCGCGGTCGCCGGCCAGGCCAAGCGGAAAACCAATTACCACAGTCTGAGCGTCAAAGCGTTGTGCCAAGTCAGCCACGTCCCGCAATAGTTGTTTCCAACTGGTGCGACGCAAGGCCGCGAGCCGGGTAATAGAGATCAGCAATGAGTCGGAGACCGCCATCCCGATTCGTTTCTGGCCAACGTCGAGCGCTAGCACGGGTCCGTTAATCTTGTTATCTGCGGTTTCGATTGGAAGGCTCCTCGAATTCCTGGAGCGATTAGAGCTTTTGCTCGCAAAAAACGTGGCTTGCGCACCAGTAACGCCGCCTGTATCATACGATTGGCGGTGCAAACGGGATTGAACGGCCCACTTTTGAGACGTACGAAAGGCAACGAATGTCATTCCGCACTAAATTCGCACTCATTCTTTTATCAGCCGCATTGGCTATTTATACAGTTGCCGGGAGTTGGATAGCCACCAGAGCACAACAGCCGGCAAACGACCCAAATGCTCAGCTTCGGATTTTTGAGAGTGTTCTCCAGCATATCCAGAATGATTATGTTGACGAACCGAATATGGAGAAGGTACGGGCAGGCGCTCTGCGTGGGCTCGCCTACGGGCTGGATCCATATTCCACTTATTTGACGCCGCAACAAGTACGTGAGTTTAACGTTAACGATAAGGAGAGCCAGTCGGGTATTGGGGCTGAATTGTCTCAAATCGCGTCGTACCTGTATGTCATCGCTCCTTTGAAAGGTTCTCCCGCCGACGCCGCGGGGGTGCGGGCCGGGGATATCATAGAATACATCGACGGGAAGGCCACGAGAGACATTTCTCTTTACGATGCCAAACAGTTGCTAAATGGCCAGGCAGGAACGGAAGTAAAACTTCGCATTCTCCGGGCCAACGCACGTCCGCTTACGATCACCGTGAAGCGGGGTTCCTTTCGGGCTCCGGTCGCAGAAGGCAGATTGGAGGCCGGCCGAATTGGTATATTGCGGATAAATAGCTTTGCTGAAGGGGAAGGCGCCGACGTTCGGGCGCGGCTGCAGGAATTAATCAAGCAAGGCGCGCAGAAGGTAGTTATCGACTTAAGAGCGACCGCAGGCGGCTCAATCAACGAGGCGGTTACAGTTGCTAATTTGTTCATTAAGGAAGGTACGCTCGCGCAGACAACAGGCCGAGAAGGAAAGACTCTAAAAACTTTTAGCGCCGATCCCAAGGCCGCGATTTTCGCCGGTCCCGTCGTGGCCCTGATTGACACAGGGACAGCCGGCGCGGCAGAAGTCGTAGCATCTGCTCTGCTGGAACGGAACCGAGGACAGGTAGTAGGCGAAAAAAGCTTCGGCGCAGGCGCCGAGCAGCAGCTATTCACATTGCGAGGTGGCGACGGCTTACTGCTGACCACCGTAAAATGGGCTTCAGCAAGCGGGAAACCATTCCTGGGAGAGGATCGCTCGCACTCGGGTGTGTCGCCATCAGTGGAAGTGAAGCGTCCGGAAGTGGCGGAGGCCATCGATCCGGAAGATTTGACGGGCAATGATGACGATGCGGCCGCAAAGCCCGGTCAGCCACCAGCTCAAGCACCAAGTCAACCCAGTGAAAAGCGCGACCTTCCTCCCGAACCCGCGAAGTCTGGAGTCGAAGATCTGCAAATGAAGAAAGCATTGGAGCTGCTGCGCGAAAACAAGCCGGCTGCGGCCCAACGCGCTGCCTGAGACACGCACCGTCCATCTTCCGTGGAGGCCAGGGGATTTTCTCCTGGCCTTTTTTCTTGGGACTTATCTTTAGCGTGAATAACCATATCGCATAAGGAGATTCCATTTCGGGTACCGCGCAGGCCCTGTGGGTAGTCGATCAATATTGAAATACCATTGCAATTTCCTTACATCGGGCCATTTGGCGCAGTTTTTCGCTGAAATTGCGTATGATTTGAATGGGCTGACCGCCAGCGAAGACTGAGGTACGCACCTTGCTCCTGTGTACGGCGGGGCTTAATTAGCCGCAAGAAAAATGACCACATGAGGAGAAGAGCGATGATTTTCACAAACAAGATTTTCCCAGTTGCGTTGATAGCCGCGTTAGTGGGCGGGTCTGTTGGCGCTTTCGTTATGCGTTCGAAAGACCAGCCAGTAACAGCAGCTCAGACTGCTAACAATGGGGTTAAGACAAACACCGATGCGCAAGATCAGACCGCCAGCGATGGATTAATGCCGGCAGAATTCGGCACTGCCGCTGAGCAAACTGCTTATAAGAATGGCTTCGCCGATGGATTCCGAGCCGCTCAGGAGACCGCTGCCAACGTTCCGGCCGCTTCATCCAGAGTCGTTTACTCCGGCGCACGCCGCAGTTCTGCACCGCGTCGGGTTTACTACGACTATAACAGGCCGCAGGGCAGGAGTTTCTGGCAGAAGCACCGCGACAAGCTGACGCTGGCCATGGGTACGGGCGCCGGCGCCGCAGTTGGTGGCCTGGCGGGCGGTAAAAAGGGTGCGGCAATTGGAGCGCTTGCCGGACTCGGCGGTTCCGCTCTCTATACCTACAAACTGCGTAATCGAAACCAGCGCTACTAGCCCCAGCGCCAGAGGTTGAAGATGACGAGAGTGAAGAGCTCCTCAATCCTTCGGGTAACACTCATTGCTCTTGCGGTAGCTAGTTGGGCAGTTCCGGAAAACGGGACTGCCCAATCTCTATCTAGGCCTGTCCAACGTCAGAACCGAGTCAGAGAAATTGCGCCTAATTCAGGAGGTTTGCAGGTACCGAGGCCCGCGACGTTTCGTGAGGCGCGCGACCGGGGACTGCTCGTTAATGCCTGGCTCAATGGTCGCGGGCCTTACACGTTTGCGATAGACACTGGCGCAGGAGCTACCCTGGTCTCCCAAAGATTGGTATTAGAAGCAGGGCTCCCTGTAAGAGCGGGAAGAAGGACCTTGCTCGGTGGGTTATCAGGTTTCGGCAGCATCTCTGACCGGGAGGCAACTATCCATCAAATTGCTCTCGGAGAACGAGAGAATCTCCTGCCTTCCGAAAGCCGGGCGGTGATAGCGCCTTCGCTTCCTGCCGGCCTTGACGGAATTCTCGATCCCACTCAGGCCTATCATCCGCTGGGGTATTCGATAGATTTGCCTCGGCGAAGAATCGAGGCGTTTGATCCGCACATTAACCCGCTCAGTACCGCTCAACAGCCTCCTGGAGGAACCGTAGTAAGGTGGGCCAGGGAGGCGGGCACAAAGCGACCTTTCGTAAGGTTAGCTGACGGAAGATTAGCGCTGGTTGATACTGGTTCAGGTTTTGGATTCGCGGTCAGTGAGCCTCGAATGGCGGCGGTCTCGAAAAGCCACGCCGGCGTGCGAGATTTGAGTGGTGCCACAATCCACTCGAGGCGCGTGGCGCCGACGGAGGTGACCATTGGCTCATTGGTTTTGCGTGGCCTGCCGACTGACGTTTTGAGCGGCACCGAAAAGGGCGCCCCGACTATCCTTGGACGCGACGCCCTTTATCCCTTCAGAATCACGTTTGATCCACTCAAATGGTTGATAGAATTTGCCCCAATGGTGGAAGATAGCAGGTGAGCCTGAATGCGTTTTTCGTTTTGCCGGTTGTATGCACGGTATTCTCAAGCTGTCCTCGAAACTCATCTTGTTGCTGACGCTCTTCGCTGTTGCGAGCAGCGGACAGAAGCCTTCTACTTCAACGCAATCTCCAGTATCCAAACCTCCACCTCCGCCCTCCGATCAGAGCCTGCTACAAACTCCTCCGGAAGCTGAATCAGACGTACTGCGCGTGGAGACGGATCTAGTAGACACGCTTTTTACGGCTGTGGATAAGGACCGGCGTTTTGTGACGGACATTGCACAGGATGATATACGTATCTCTGAGAATGGAGTTGAGCAGGAGATTAGTTCTTTCGAACGCGAGACTGACCGGCCTTTAACCCTGGTGATACTCGTTGACACGAGCAAATCCCAGGAAGTGAGCTTGCCTCGGGAGAAAAAAGCTGCAAGCGCGTTTATTAAGTCGGTCGTTAATCCGGAGAAGGACCGGGCGGCCATCGTCTCTTTCACAGGAGAGCCCAAGATAGAACAGCCGCTGACCAACCAGATCAGTAAACTACTCGCGGCAATCGAAAAGCTGGAGGTGGCTTTCCCACCGGACAATCCTGGTTGTGAAGAATACCGAGTTGTTCAAGAGGACCCTCGTTGTTGGACCAGTATCTGGGATTCGATCTGGGCGACGGCGTCTCAAGTTCTCGGGCAAACACGTGCGGGTAATCGTCGCGCAATAATTCTGATCACCGATGGCGACGACACCAGCAGTACGATCAAACAACAGGACGCGATCGAAGAGGCGGTGAAGAACAACGTCGTAGTTTACGGAATCGGAATCGGCGAGGATTACCCGTTTGATAAGAAAGCCATTAAAAAGGTCTCTGAGAGTACGGGCGGCCGAGGTTTCTTCCCTCGTGACGACGGCGAGCTTGTGGCGGCATTCTCGCAAATCCAGCAGGAACTGCGCTCACAATACGTAGTTGCCTACACTCCAAAAAACAGAGTACGAGACGGCTCCTATCGTCAGATAAAGATCGATATTGCGAATCCTGCCCTGAAGAAGCGAAAACTCACATTACTTTATCGCAAGGGTTACTATGCAAGGAAAGGATAGCTGGGCGGAAGAATATGCTAAAGCGGTATGTTGCCGTGTTTTTTTGGTGGATTAGTGTCTCGCTTGTTTTCCAGCAATGAAAGGGCCCGGATTAATTTGGGACGTGTCAATTGTGGTTCGATCACTTCGTCGATGAATCCCCGCTCCGCCGCCACGTAGGGATTGGCAAACTTCTCTTCCAGTTCCGAAATTCGCTTCTGACGCGCCGCCTCTTTGTCCGTGGCTTCACTGATTTCGCGGCGATAGAGCACGCCAACCGCGCCTTCGGCTCCCATGACCGCGATTTCCGCCGTGGGCCAGGCGAAGTTAATGTCCGTCCGAATGTGTTTTGAGGCCATCACGCAGTAAGCGCCGCCATAAGCTTTTCGTGTGATAACGGTCAACTTCGGGACGGAGGCTTCTGCGAATGCGTAAAGGAGCTTCGCGCCATGTCGAATAATTCCGCCATGTTCCTGAGAGACCCCAGGCAGAAAGCCTGGAACATCCTCAAATATGATGAGCGGAATATTGAAGCAATCGCAGAAGCGAACAAAGCGGGCGCCTTTAACCGAAGCATCGATATCTAAAACTCCGGCCAGATAATCGGGCTGGTTTGCCACAATCCCGACCGAACGACCTCCAAGTCTGGCGAAACCAATGCAAATGTTTGGCGCGTAGTGTTGCTGCACTTCGAAAAAATATCCTTCATCGACCACCAGGTTGATTACGCCACGAATATCGTAAGGCAAATGCGAAGCTTGGGGCACGATCGAGTTGAGCTTCGGCTCGGTTCTTTCGGCAGAATCGGACGAAGCCAGCCGGGGCGGATCTTCGAGATTATTGGAAGGAATGAAGGAAAGTAACTCTCGCACCAACCGCAAGGCGTGCTCGTCTGAATCAGCCGCAAAATGGGCCACGCCGGAAATTCGGTTGTGTGTGACTGCGCCTCCCAGTTCCTCCTTTGTCACGTCTTCATGAGTTACGGTCTTGATAACGTCCGGACCAGTGATGAACATGTAGGACGTGTCCTTGACCATAACGTTAAAGTCGGTTATTGCCGGACTATAAACTGCGCCACCCGCGCACGGTCCCATAATGCAACTAATCTGGGGAATCACGCCGCTGGCCAGGGTGTTGCGTAGAAAGATGTCAGCATAGCCACCAAGACTCACCACACCTTCCTGGATGCGCGCGCCGCCGGAATCGTTCAGACCAACAATAGGTGCGCCCACTTTCAGCGCAAGGTCCATCACTTTGCAGATTTTTTCGGCGTGAGTTTCGGAGAGCGAGCCGCCGAATACGGTAAAATCCTGGGCAAATACGAAAACCCGGCGACCATCAATTAAGCCATGACCTGTCACGACACCGTCGCCTGGATGAAGGTGCTTCTCGAGTCCAAAGTCGCGTGAGCGATGGACCACGAGTTTATCAAACTCCTGAAAACTCTCGTCATCGAGCAGAAACTCAATTCGCTCCCGGGCTGTCATCTTTCCGGCCGCATGTTGCTTGTAGACACGCTCGACACCACCGCCCAGTTCGGCCAGCCGTTCCCGTTCCGCGAGACTGTCGAGCTTGGTCTTTGCTTGCTGCTGCTTGTGTTTTGAAGTCATCAGTCTCGTCTCGGTTAATTGAATGGAAATGCCCGGCTCTCAATCATCATCACCAAGTCGTCAACTGCCTGGTATGCATGCTCTCGCACGTGGTCGGGATATCCATACTTGACCGCGTTTTGCTCGAATTCCTCCCGATCAAGAACGCGATATGAAAAATCCGGTTCAATTAGAATGTCGATGTCCAGATCGATATAACTGAGGACGTGTCCATCAAACGTTGGAGGGACGTTAACATTGCAATAATGGTTTCTCAATTCGCCGCTCACATTCGAGAATCTGAAGATGTTATACCAGCGGTCGAGCCAGTAAAACTCAGTGCTGAGCGTACCGGTGCTGATGGTGCCGAGAATGGCATGCCGGACTTCCGTCTCAAAGCTGGCATCGAGTACGAGCAGAGAACCCTCTTGCTGAACAATCCTGGCTGGCCAACTTCGATGGGCCGAGCCATCAAATTTGAAGGTTCTGACTTCTATCGGCGGCTTACTTTCGGCCACTCTTGTGCCAGTCTGCCAGAAACTGGGCTTGACCCTTCTCAGTCAACGGATGATTGAACAGCAGCTCAATTACTTTGAACGGCATAGTCGCAATGTCGGCGCCTATTCGTGCTGCTTCAATCACATGCACGGGATGGCGCAAACTCGCCGCCAGCACCTGGGTTTCCCAATCATAATTCCGATAAATTTCGACGATGTCAGCCAGAAGGGCCAGGCCATTTTCGCCAATGTCGTCGAGACGACCCAGGAAGGGACTAATAAAAGAGGCACCAGCCTTTGCTGCCAGAATAGCCTGGGCCGCCGAAAAACAGAGTGTGACGTTGACCCTGATACCTTCGCTCGACAATTGCCTTGTCGCCTTTAGGCCTTCACGCGTCAATGGACACTTAATGACAACGTTGGGCGCTATCTTTGCATACTCACGGCCCTGCCTTAGCATTTCATCCTTTTCGTTTGTAGTTACTTCTGCCGAAACCGGCCCCTGCACTATCTCGCAAATTGCCGCTATGTGCTGTTTGAAATCAACGCCACCTTCCTTCGAAATCAAGGTGGGATTCGTCGTGACCCCATCGGCAATGCCCAGAGCGGCAGCCTCCCGAATCTCATTGAGATTTGCGGTATCAAGAAAGAATTTCATAAAAACCTCCTAAGTTGGCTAAACAGCCTGCGGGTTTACTCAGCACCGTGGGCGCAAACCCGGTTTTGCAGCACGCCAACACCTTCCACCTCGACCTCTACCACGTCTCCATGCTTCAGTTGCGAAACTCCGGCAGGCGTGCCTGTGGCAATCAGATCACCTGGATAAAGAGTCATCATTTCGGCTATGTACCTGATCAGAAAGGGTACGGAAAAGGCCATGGCGGAAGTTCGCGCTTGCTGTTTGACGACGCTGTTGACGCTCGTTTTAACTTGTAGATCCAGCGGATCAAGATCTGTAACGATCACGGGACCCACCGGACAAAAAGTATCAAAGGATTTCGCCCGGGTAAACTGGACATCTTTCCGCTGCAGGTCGCGTGCAGTAACATCATTAACGCACGTGTAACCAAAGACATAGCTCAGGGGATCTTCCTCAGAACCGATTCGGTGTGCCTTTCGGCCAATGACCACGCCCAACTCGCCCTCGTGGTCCACCTGATGTGATTGAGGTGGCAGCTCGATCATCTCATCAGGGCCAACTATCGATGAAGGAGCCTTCAGAAAGAGCAGGGGCTCTGTTGGTAATTTATTGCCAAATTCGATCGCATGCTCAAGATAGTTTCGTCCGATACCTACGATCTTCGAAGGTGTTAAAGGCGCTAGCAGCCTGACTTCTTCCAGGGGCAGAGCCTCGGCAAAAATCGGTTCTGTTAGATTCGGGATTGTTTCGCCTCGAGGAAAGGGAATTACACGCATGCCGTCTAGAATGGCGACACGTGAGCTCTCCGAATTAGGAAGTGAGAAACGACAAACCTTCATTACGGCTCACGGGACCGTTTCCGACACAACTTCCGAAGCCTTGCTCTCGTTGCTGGAACGGTCGACTGCAATTAGGTAATAGTAGTAACGCTTGCCCGCTTCGACATTCTCATCCTGAAAAGTCGTGCGCGTTAGCAAGATCTGGGTCAGCCTGGTCCAACGATCCTTTGCCAGGTCCGGATCACTGGATCGATAGACATGATAGCCAACAACATCAGGTTCGGGATTCGCTGGGAAGAAGATCGAGACTCGTCCCGGGGCCGCCACAATTGATAACTGTTGGGGCGGCGAGGGCGCAAAGATGTCGCGCGGCGAAACCGATAGCGAATTTGAATTGAGGCTTTCAACCTGGGCTCCTTCTGTTCCTAACGAAACAGAACGAACTACATAGCGGTAGTTTTCGCCAAAGCTAAAACCTTTATCAACATACTGCGTTCCAGAAACGAGCGTGGTATTCAAGGGCGTTTGGCTGATTTCAGTCTGCGACTCCTCGGCGCGATAAACGTTATACCCTAGTAGATTGACCGGCGTTGAGCCATCAATGTTAACGGCCGGCGCCTGCCACGATATAGTTATTGCGCTTTCACCAATCTCTTTGCCGGTGACCAGCAGCATAGGCGGTTGCGCAATGCGTGCCGCGGGCTCGATCAAAAGAAAATTGGAGAATGCGGCGCGTTGGCCGGCAGCATTCACGTAACGGATGGCATAGCGCAAACGTGCCGGTTCTCCCGCCAGCTCCAGGGTATCAGTGTAGCTCAGGCTTTCGTCTGCGGTTCTGATCTTGTCGTACGTTACGGAGCCGATGAGCGTGGAACGGGAAGCAAAATCTTCCTCGGTCAATGGAAGCGGAGAGTCCGGTTTCTCCGCCAACCGGTAAACATCAATCCTTCTAATGCTTTGAACGCTCGGGTCAGGAGCGTTTCTTTGCGGCGAGGGCCAACTCAAGATTACCTGATTGCCTCGTTGCACACCGGAGAGTAGCTCAGTCCGTTGCTGCACTCTTTCAACGGGCGGAAGTGGTGGACGCCTTTTTCCACAGCCAGGCAGCGCCGCAAGAGCAAGTAAAATTAGGGTAAGGAGTCGCTTTCGAGCTGAGAAAGAGGGCTGCGATTTGAAGCACCGATGGTGGGAGTTGCGCGTCGCTCCCGTAAGGAGGAGAGAATAGAACCAGGTGGTCTGTTTCACAGAATATACCGGCTGAGGTCCTGATCTTTCACAGTTTCTGAAAGCATATTCTCTACGTACGCAGCATCGATTCTTTGATTCTTCGGCTCCAGGTCTGGCCCTTCGAAGCTGATCTCTTCCAACAGCTTCTCCATTATCGTTTGCAGCCTTCGCGCTCCGATGTTTTCTGTCTGCTCATTAACGCGTGCCGCGAAATTGGCGATAGTGGCAATGGCATCATCAGTAAACTCGACATTGACGCTCTCAGTCTCCATCATCGCCTGGTACTGCTTTATCAGAGCATTCTTTGGTTCCGTAAGAATTCGCTTGAAGTCTTCAACTGTCAAAGATTCGAGTTCAACTCTAATTGGAAAACGCCCCTGTAACTCCGGAATCAAGTCCGATGGTTTGCTAACATGAAACGCGCCAGCAGCAATGAAAAGGATGTGGTCGGTTCTTACCATGCCATAACGGGAATTGACGGTAGTACCTTCGACTATCGGCAAGATGTCTCGCTGTACGCCCTCACGCGAGACGTCTGGTCCATGCCCCGACTCTCGCCCTGCGATTTTGTCGATCTCATCGAGGAAAATGATCCCAGAGTTCTCAACTCGTTCGATTGCCGCCCGCGCGACCTGGTCCATGTCTATCAGCCGTTCTTCCTCCTCTTGCATCAGATACTCCGTGGCTTCATCGACGCGCATCTTGCGACGCTTGGAACGTCCCTGAAAGAGATTCCCTAACATGTCTTTCATGTTAATGCCCATCTCTTCGACGCCCTGAGGTCCGGCGAGTTCAATTATCGGAAAGCTCTTTTCCCTCACTTCAATCTCGATCAATCGATTGTCCAGCTTGCCGCTTCGCAGTTGCGAGCGAAGCTTTTCCCGGGTCTTCTGGTTTTGTTCATCCCGGCCGGCAGTTTCAGGCGCCGGTTCCTCTACCAGGGAATCATCAAAATCATAGAAGCTGGACGCTGAACGAGAGGGTGGGAGCAGAATATCGAGAATTCGCTCCTCGACATTCAATTCCGCCTTCTCTGCTATCTCTTCAATCTTCTCCTGGCGCGTCATATCAACGGCAATTTCGGTCAAGTCCCGAATCATGCTCTCCACGTCGCGCCCAACGTAGCCAACCTCGGTAAACTTCGACGCCTCCACCTTGAGAAAAGGGGAGTTTGACATGCGCGCGAGGCGACGCGCGATCTCGGTTTTGCCGATGCCGGTGGATCCGATCATGATAATGTTCTTGGGCATCACGTCGACCGCCATCTCCGGCGGCAGCTTCTGGCGCCGAATTCGGTTGCGCAGGGCGATGGCGACGGCTCTCTTGGCGTTTCGCTGCCCTACCACGTGTTTGTCCAGTTCGGCAACGATTTGACGGGGTGTCATTTGGTCGAGCCGAATCTCTTCGTCCACTTCTCCTGCCAGATAAATAACCATCTCTTTAACTGCTTCTTAGCTGCGATTCAAATTCAGGGAATCGAAACCCGCGTTTATAGTTCTTCCACGATGATGTGTTGATTGGAGTAGATGCAGATTTCGCCGGATATGCGAAGGGCTTCTTCCGCTATCTGCCGCGCTGATAGAGTAGTGTGCTTCAGTAGAGCCCGGGCCGCAGCGAGGGCGTATGATCCCCCGGAGCCGATCGCGAGCACGCCCTCGTCGGGCGCGATCACATCTCCGTTTCCAGATAGAAGAAAGGAGTATTTTGCGTCAGCGACAACGAGAAGTGCCTCGAGGTTCCGCAGCACCTTGTCCGTGCGCCATTCCTTGCTCAACTCAATCGCCGCGCGCTCAAGGTTTCCATGATATTGCTCGAGTTTGCTTTCGAAACGAGTCAAGAGGGAGAAAGCGTCCGCGGTTGCGCCCGCGAAACCAGCCAGGATCGCATCGTTATAAAGGCGCCGCACCTTTCTGGCGCTGACCTTCATAATGGTTTCACCCATGGTTACCTGGCCGTCACCAGCTAACGCAACTTGACCGTCTTTACGCACCAGCAGAACTGTTGTGCTGCGGATAGCAATGGATTGTTTTCGCATTTCCGGCAAAGAGCACTATAGAAATTCGCCTGAATGTAAGTCAAGGATGTCCAAGGCATGACTCTATTCTCGCTGGTATGCGATTCAATGTTACGAGCGACACTCGGGAATAGTTTGCGCTATTATAATCTTGGCATCTGCGGGGCCGCTCTTTATTTGGACAGGAACCCATTCATGATGAACCACAGGCCGCGCATCGGAATAACGATGCGCATTGAGTTGCACACCGACCGCTTCTACCTTTCCCGTCATTATAGTGAGGCGATTGCAGCAGCCGGAGGTGCACCGCTGCATATTAGCCTAATCCCGGAGCCGGAATACATCTCCGGCGCACTCTCCGGATTAGACGGCATCCTGCTGCCGGGCAGCGACTCGGATGTCGATCCACTCCATTACGGACGGGAGCCTCACCCGGCGCTCGGCAATGTTCACCCCAGCAAAGACAAGACCGACTTGCTTGTTCTGGATGAGATCGAGAAACGTAAACTGCCGCTCTTTGCAATCTGCTATGGCATGCAGGTGTTGAACGTTCACCGGGGCGGTACCCTATTTCAGGACATCGCATCGCAGCTACCCGAGGCCATCAAGCATGAGCAAGGTCCACCGCGTGATCGCCCTTCGCATCGTGTGAGCCTGCTCGCCGACAGTTTGATGTCGCGTCTGGCTGCCGCCGACAGCGTGGTTGTGAACAGCCACCATCACCAAGCCGTTGAAACGGTGGGCCGGCACCTAATCCCCAGCGCCTGGGCCAGCGATGGTCTGGTGGAGGCTCTGGAAGACCCCAGGACAGATCGCTATGTCATGGGTGTCCAGTGGCATCCCGAACTCGGCTGGAACAACGACGACATTTCCCGCGCGTTGTTTCATCACTTCGTAACTGCAGCCGCGCGGCACAGACAGACGCGAGCAAACCAGGAACAACCGTCATAATGTCGAGAGAAGGGAGGGGAATTGGTGGGCAGTGATACCTTTCAACTTCGCGGACAGGTAGCGGTCATTACCGGAGGCTCACGTGGCATTGGTCGCGCCGCGGCGCTTCGGCTTGCTGAACTCGGGAGCAACGTTGTTGTGAATTACATTCAAGACCGGGAAGCAGGTGACCGCCTCACCGAATCAATAACTGCGCTGGGGGTCAACGCCTTATCTTTTCAAGCTGATGTTTCCCAATTATCGCAAGCTGAAAAACTGATTGCGGCGACCATTGAACGCTTCAAGCGTATAGATATACTCATCTGCAACGCGGGTACCTGGGAGGGGGCCCCAGTGGAAGAGATCCCGGAAGAGCTTTGGGACCGCACGATCGACACGAATCTGAAGGGAACGTGGACAGTATGCCGGGCAGCGGTTCCATTTATGAAAAGGCAGCGCGGCGGACGCATTGTCATTGTCAGCTCTACAGCTGGTCAGCGAGGCGAAGCTAACGTATCAAACTATGCCGCTTCAAAGGGCGGGCAGATCTCATTTACCAAATCGCTTTCCGCTGAGCTCGGCCCTTTTGGGATCAATGTGAACTGCGTCGCGCCTGGTTGGGTAGATACAGAGCTGAACCGCGAAGTATTTGCTGATAAGAGTCGGCTTGACTCGATTGTGCGTACCATCCCACTCGGGAGGATTGCAACTGCCGACGAAATAGCCTGTCCGATTGTGTTTTTGTGTACCTCCTGGGCAAGCCACATCACCGGCGAGGTTCTAAACGTCAATGGCGGTTCCGTTCTCTGCGGTTAAGAACTTCAAGTTTTACCTTAACATCAACGATTACTTCAACATGGAACACACAAAACTGCGGCTCGGACTTGAGAGGCTACTTGAAGATCGGCTCGATCTTTTGAAAGGCGTGCGCGTCGGACTCGTCTGCAACCAGGCTTCAGTAGACCACAGCTTTCATCACGCCGCCGACTTAATGTCACAGCACCGTGAGATACGTTTGGTCGCTTTGTTTGGGCCACAGCATGGTATTCGCGGTGATGTTCAAGACAACATGATTGAAACCGGACACAGTACGGATCACGCTACTGGGTTGCCCATTCATTCGCTATATAGCGAAACACGGTCACCAACGGCCGAGATGCTCAAAGACATTGACGTACTTGTTTTCGACATGCAGGAAGTCGGCTGCCGCATTTACACTTTTGCCTACACACTAGCGAATTGCATGCGCGTGGCAAAGAATCTGGGGAAGAGAGTAATAATCTGTGATCGGCCAAATCCAATCAGCGGCAATTACGTTTCCGGCAATGTTCTCGAAGCTGACCAGACATCCTTTGTGGGTCAGTTTCCGATTCCGACGAGACATGGAATGACAATCGGGGAACTCGCGCAGTTATTCAACAGGCACTTCCTTATCGGCTGCGATCTTGAAGTCGTAACAATGGACGGTTGGCGACGTGATTTCTGGTACGACGATACTGATGGTCCATGGGTGATGCCTTCTCCTAACATTCCCACGGTCGACACGGCGACTGTTTTTCCCGGCACCGTTCATCTCGAAGGAACACAATTATCGGAAGGTAGGGGAACGACAAGACCCTTTGAGTTGGTTGGTGCGCCTTACATAGAGCCGGAGATTTTTGCCCGGGAATTAAACCGACTAAGCCTCGAAGGCGTTTACTTCCGGGCGTGTATCTTTAGGCCGACTTTTCAGAAGCATGTCGGCGTCAGTTGCGGCGGCGTCCAACTGCACGTAACGAACCGCGACCAGTTTGAGCCAGTGATAGCTGGGATAGCGATCGTTAAAGTGGCGTATGAACTCTATTCGAAGGACTTCCGGTGGAAGGAACCTCCTTACGAATACGAGTATGAGCGAAATCCTTTTGATGTAATTTCCGGCAGCCGCCGCCTGCGAGAAGCCATAGAGAAGGGAACTGCGCTGACGGCAATTCAAGCAGGTTGGGAAGACGCCCTCAGAGAGTTTCGGCAAGTGCGAGACCGTTACCTGGTCTATTAGCATGTCTGTCTTCTCAATGTTAAGGTATGAGCTTAATGGTCGTAACGCCGACGATTAAGGTTTAGGATTAGCAGGATAAGATTCCTAGCTAAGGTGGAAGATGAGATCTAAACACGTTTTGTGAAAGGTGATTGGAGTCGCATGGAGAGCGGAGAGAAGGCTCCGGCCCAGGCCTGGCTGGTGAGCATCGCCGGCTGGCTCGTTCCTGGCGCCGGCCATCTATTACAGGGTAAATGGGTCAGAGCTGTCCTCCTGGGCGGCGCAGTCTGGTTCTGTTTTCTAACGGGCTTGCTTATGGGCGGGCATATGTTCAGTGTTGGTGGCAGTGACCAAGGTTCTTCGACCTTGCTTCAAGTGGCGCCAATGATTGCCAATCTTGGTACTGGTGTTCCTTACATTGTCTGCTGGATGGCAGGGGTGGGCTTCTCCGATGATCCTATGCAGGCCGCGCGCGCAACCTTTGAGTATGGAAACACGTTTCTGCTCATTGCCGGATTGCTAAACTATCTTGCCATGCTCGACGCCTTCGATATTTCAGCAGGGAGGAAATCTTGAGACACTTCCTCGTTATGACAGCATTTGCGATGATGGCAGCCGTGGTCTTCGGTACGGTGGCGAAGGATACGAATAGGGAGCGCGTGCTCTACAGTTTGAAAGTGTTTGCGGAGTTTCTATTGGTGGGTCTGCTTTTGGGCTGGATCTTATACTTCATCCCTTTCTGACGAAGGTGACGAAAAGCATTAAATGGCACTGCTGGAAACGGAAGCAATTGTGCTTCGTAGCTACGATCTTGGAGAAGCGGACAAGATCGTTGTGTGTTTGACCCGGGGTGCCGGACTCGTTCGCGCCGTGGCCCGGGGATGCAGGAAACTCCATAACAGGTTCGGAGCAGCTCTCGAACCGTTCACGCTGATAAACATCACGTGTTACTTTAAGGAGAATCAGGAACTCATAGCCCTTCGGCAAGCCGAGATCTTAAAGTCACACTTTAATCTGACTGCGCAACCTGAAACGCTTTCTGGCTTGGCCTATATGGGCGACCTGATCGTCGAGTTTTCGCCTCCCTACCAGCCGAACGAGAAGCTCTTCAGAATGCTCAAAGCTTGCCTGGAAGCAATCGCCACCTCTCCGCCGGACCTTCAGGTTGTCCAGCGCTATTTTGAGATCTGGCTTTTGAAGCTCGAAGGGTTCCTTCCGGATCTCAACTGCTGTGTGGAATGCCATCGCACCTTTAAGGAGAATGATAGGATCTTTTTCAACGTCGATCTGGGTCTGCGATGCCGCTCCTGCAGCCAGGGTGCTGGCAGCTTGCTTTCGCATAGAGTCCATGCTCAACTTTGTGTGAGTCAGAAACTGGATCCCCACCGCTTCGCCAACGAGACACGTGGTCTCCCTGCTAAAACTCATCGCGAGATCGCTGAGCTGACTCACCGCATGCTCGGACGCGTGCTCGAACGCCAGCCCCGACTTCGACAGAGCTATCAGTGACCTGCTCTCCCCGACTGTCCGTTGGCCTAACTTTTCTTTACAATTCATGAAAATGCCGCTTGGGAAGCTACTGCCAAGATATGTCATCGACGCTGCGCTCCCTTATGTCTTGCTTTCACTGCTCTTACTCACCGCGATCCTATTCGCTCAGCAAGCCAGCCGTTTAGCCGAGTTAACACTTTACGCTCAGGTTCCATTTACGGTGATGGCAAACGTCGCCATGGCTCTGGTACCTGGAGTCCTGTTGCTGGCTCTACCAACGGCGGTGCTTGCCGGGGTGATGGTAGGTCTGGCGCGGATGGGCAGTGACAGCGAGCTCGTCGCGATGCGCGCGGCCGGTGTCGGTCCGTGGCGCATGCTCTGGCCCATGTTGCTGGTTGGCCTGATTGTTAGCGCGGCCACTGCCTACCTGAATATCAAGGAGGCGCCGCGGGCGGCACGAGAGATTAGAAAAGCCGCTCTACAGGCAGCCCTGCGAAAACTTGATTCACCGGTGGAGCCAAGAACCTTTACCGCAGAAATTCCCGCGTTTGTCATCTATGTGCGTGATGGCGACAAGGCGCGCGGTTCCTGGGGTAGGGTCTTTATCTACACGCAACAGGACAACTCGGTTCGCCTTGTAACTGCGCGCTCAGGAAGAATCGATTCTTCGGGTGATAAATCAGAACTGGTATTGAGCGATGCGGCCATGGCCAAGCTCCCGAGCTCCCTTGGCTCCGATCAACCCTACGTGATGGAACGGTCGGACCAACTTAGAGTAGTAATTGATATTGGCCGGCAATCGCTGGTTGATCGGCTCGAAAAAGAGAAACTTGGGCCAGAGGAGTTGGAGTGGAGCGACCTGCGAACCCAGGCCACTTCGGGTACGGATGCGGAGAGAAGGGAAGCGCAGAGGACACTTAACCGCAGGCTGGCCCTCTCCGTCTCGCCTCTCCTATTTGCGCTGGTCGGTGGCGCCCTCGGTTTACGAGTCCGTCGCGGTGGTCGCGGTATGGGCGTGTTATTGGCGCTTGCCATCCTAATTGTCTATTACCTGATCTCTCTCCTGGGTGAATCGCTTGCGCGCATCGGAACGGTCTCTGCTTTTGTGGGCGGCTGGATGGGTACAGTCACAATGTTGCTCCTCGCCGCCGGATTTCTGTTATTCAATCGCGTATCGCTGGCGGGGTGGCTAGTTGCATCACTTGCTGGCCGTACGCAGAAGCAACAGAAGGCTGCCGAACAGATGAGGTCAGCCTCAACAGCCCGGACACGTCATTTCGGCTTTCCGAGCCTTCTCGATCTGGATCTCTTTAGAACGCTCACATTGAGCTTCGCCGCCGGATTCGCCGCACTCCTCTCAATCTTCATCATTTTTACGCTCTTCGAAATGTGGCGCTTCATCGGTGCCAATCGAAGCGGGCTGGCCCTTGTTAGTAAGTATCTTCTCTTTCTGCTTCCACTGGTTGCTGTGGAGATTTTTCCTGCCACGATGCTTATTACAGTACTGATAAGCTACGCCCTAATAGCACGACGAAGTGAAGCGATTGCATGGTGGGCCTGTGGGCAGAGCGTCTATCGACTCATGCTGCCTGGGCTCGTCTTTGCTGTGCTGGCAAGCGCCGTCAGTTGGCTAATTCAAGAGCGCGTTATGCCACAAGCCAATGTCAAGCAGGATGCTTTTAGGGCGCAGATCAGAGGCGGCGGGGCAAGAATCACCACGGGAAGCGGGCGCCAATGGCTCGCGTCGCCGGAAAGCAATCGCCTTTACTCATATGAGTTTGACGAGCAACGCGGAACCTTAAGCGAGCCAGCGGTCTACGAGTTGGATTCAGAGGGAGTGCATCTGGCAAGGATCACCAACGGGAGTACAGCTCGCTGGACTGCAAGTAACGTGCTTAAAATTCAGAATGCGCACACCTTTACGCTTGAAGGCATGGAGATTCAGCACCAGGTGCTGGATGAGAAGGAACTAACAGGAGTGGAGCCATTGCAGGTCTTCAGGCCCACAACGGACCGACCTTCACAATTAAGCGCCCGGGGCTTAAGCGATTATTTAAGGGCGGCCCAGCGGCGCGGCATGCAAGTCTCCGCTCTGGCCGTAGCTCTTCAACGGAAATATGCTGCTCCGTTTGGAGTGCTCGTGATGGCCTTTATTGGGATGCCCCTGGCGCTGGCCTTCGGTCGACGCGGAGCGATGATGGCCCTTGCGTTAGCCGTGGGGGTAAGTATCGCTTACTGGGGAATCGGAGGCGGTTTTCAGCAGTTAGGAAATCACGGCCTACTGCCACCTCTGGCGGCTGCCTGGGCGCCGCCGATCATATTTGCCGCTGCCGGTATCTATTTTCTCTCGCGAATCCGGACCTAGGTCCCCGTTTCCCAACTCGATATGTATTCAACCTGTTCGGCAGTAAGAGTGTCGATTGATAGACCTAATGCTCGCAACTTAAGGCTGGCGATTTCCGTGTCGACTTCTTTAGGCAAAAGATGCACTCCCGGTTCCAATTTCCCCTGCTGCTTTACCAGGTATTCAACAGAAAGCGCCTGGTTCGCAAAACTCATGTCCATAACGCTGGCCGGATGACCCTCGGCTGCGGCCAAATTTATGAGGCGACCTTCACCCAGTACGATCAGGCGGCGACCGCTTGCCTTGAGCTTGTACTCCTCCACGAAAGGTCGCACCTGCACTGCTGCTTCGGACATCTCACGCAAAGCAACCAGATTTAACTCAAGGTCGAAGTGACCACTATTGCAGACTATGGCCCCATCCTTCATGCTCTGAAAGTGTTGGGCATCAATTACGTGGCGATTACCGGTCACAGTAACGAAGATGTCGCCAAAGGGCGCGGCATCAGCGATGGGCATAAGTCGAAAGCCATCCATCACCGCCTCGATAGCCTTAATTGGATCCACTTCAGTGACAATGACGTTCGCCCCCATGCCGCGCGCTCGCAGGGCCACACCTTTGCCGCACCAACCATACCCGACAACGACGATATTTCTACCGGCAAGGAGAATGTTTGTCGCCCGAATGATGCCGTCCAAAGTAGACTGGCCCGTACCATAACGATTGTCAAAGAAATGTTTGGTCTGAGCGTTGTTGACGGCGATAGAAGGAAACGTTAGGACGCCGGCAGACTCCATTGCTCGCAGCCGCTGTATTCCCGTAGTTGTCTCTTCAGTTGATCCGATTAACTCCTTCACCTGGGTTCCACGTTCTTTGATCAGCGCAGCAACGACATCGGAGCCATCGTCAATGATGATCTGCGGATGATAGTCAAGCGCCGTGCGCACATGACGGTTATAGGTTTCGGTGGACTCACCCTTAATCGCATAGACAGGAATATTCCAATCGGTAACCAGTGAGGCAGCCACATCGTCTTGTGTGGAAAGGGGATTAGAAGCAATTAAAACCGCCTCGGCGCCGCCGGCTTGCAGGGCTCGTGCCAGGTTGGCGGTTTCAGTTGTGATATGGGCACAAGCCAGAAGCTTTACACCTTCGAGTGGCTTGTCGGCGCCAAATCGTTCCCTAATCAGGCGCAAAACCGGCATCTCTCGTTCGGCCCATTCAATCCGCTGCTTGCCATGATTCGCTAGGCTTGTATCCTTCACATCAAATTCAGGCGAACGTGTTGCGCTCATTTGGTTGATTCCTTTTGTTGTAGACTGGAATTAAGCGGGAATAGGATTGTCAGATACCTGCATTTTCCCGCAACGACTCTGCCTTATCGGTACATTCCCAGGTGAAGCCATCCTCCTCGCGACCAAAATGGCCGTAGGCTGCCGTCGCTTGATAGATTGGCCGGCGGAGTTTCAGCTCCTCCATAATACCTCGCGGGGTGAGTTGAAAACTCTCGCGAACCAATTTGGCCAGCACGCTCTCGGTCACGCGACCGGTTCCTCCGGTATCCACGAGCACTGATACGGGATCCGCAACTCCGATGGCGTAGGCCAGCTGAACCAGACAACGGTCCGCCAGGCCGGCAGCGACAATGTTCTTTGCTACATAACGGGCCATATAGGCCGCGGAGCGATCCACCTTGGTCGGATCCTTACCCGAGAAGGCACCGCCACCATGCGGCGCATAACCGCCATACGTATCCACTATGATCTTTCTACCAGTTACACCCGCATCTCCCTGCGGACCGCCAGTGACGAAGCGGCCTGTGGGATTTATGTGATACTTCGTCTGTTCATCAAGAAGCTCGGATGAGACAGTATGACGGATGACTTTCTCCCCGATGTCGGCGCGCAACTGTTCGTTTGAGATATTTGGATCATGCTGTGAGGAAATTACGACAGCCTCCACTCTAAACGGCCGTCCATCGCGATACTCAATAGTGACCTGGGATTTCCCGTCGGGACGCAAATAAGGCAGCTCACCCGATTTGCGTGCTTCCGCCAGCCGGCGTGACAGCATATGGGCCAGTTGAATCGGCAACGGCATCAGCTCCGGAGTTTCGTTGCAGGCAAACCCAAACATGAGACCTTGGTCCCCAGCGCCTCCGGTATCCACCCCGAGGGCAATATCCGGCGACTGGCGGTCCAGAGCTGACAGCACGCTGCAAGTATCTGAGTCAAAGCCAAACTTGGCGCGCGTATACCCAATTCGCCGAATGGTTTCGCGGGCCACGCTTGAATAGTCGATGTGGGCATCGGTGGTGATTTCACCCGCAATGACCACCAGTCCGGTAGTAACCAACGTCTCACAAGCGACGCGCGCAGTCGGGTCTTCCTGGAGCGCCGCGTCGAGGACAGCGTCTGAGATTTGATCGGCAATTTTATCTGGGTGACCTTCTGTTACGGATTCGGAGGTGAATAGATATCCGGATTCAATACTCAAGCGAACTCCTCCATGACGAGAACATAAACTAATGCCAAATCGACGTAAAAGACCGCGTAATGTAGCAGTCAGCGTTAAACGGTGTCAAGGCGACGTGATTGTAACATAATATACATTATCAGACGCGGCGCATGTGGGCTGTTTTCCGACTCCTTTTGTTCTGACGTGCCTGCCCCTTTCCCTACAGCTATGGGCAGAAGTGCTCTCCCGAGCAGGCGCTCTTTGAGCGACGTTCTCGCCAGCTTATGATAAAGAACTAAAGATGTTCACAGCAGTCAATATTCTGCTCGTGTTCCTGCTCGTTGCGGCGAATGGGTTCTTCGTCGCTTGCGAATTTGCGCTGGTGGGCGTCCGCCGTTCGCGTATTGCGGCCCTCGCCGAGAATGGCGACGTGAAGGCGCAACGTCTGTTGGGTTTGCTTGATAACCTGAACGCCTACATCTCGGCTACTCAACTTGGCATCACAATGGCTTCCCTGGGGCTCGGTTGGATCGGCGAACCAGTAGTTGCGCACCTGCTCGAGGAACCACTTCGAGGGCACGTTTCCGAGATCACACTGCACACGATCTCATTCGCCGTGGCGTTCAGCATCATAACGTTTCTCCACATAGTGTTGGGCGAACTCGCGCCCAAGACGATGGCGCTGGAGCGAGCAGAGAGGACCTCACTGGCCATCGCCTTACCGATGCAACTGTTCTACAAGGTTTTCTACTACCCGATCCGGCTTCTCGATTTGGCGGGTACTCACACCGTGCGCTTGTTCGGACTGTACGGGTCAGGCGAGCACCGCTCGATATATACCGAGGAAGAGCTGCGCGCGCTTATTGATGCTTCAAGCAAAAGCGGACACCTGGAGGAGGAACAGAGGACGCTAATCAATCGAATTTTTGACTTTTCTGGCGCTGAAGTGCGCGAAGCGATGGTGCCACGCACAGCTATTGACGCATTACCCGTGACCGCGACGCTTGAAGAGACGAAGGCAGCTTTTCGCAAATTAGGTTATTCGCGTCTCCCGGTATATCGCGAGCGTTTAGATAACATCGTAGGCGTGCTCTTCAGGAGAGACTTCGAGCCCTACCTGGAGGAGCCACAGTCTGAGGAGTTCAACCTGGAAGAACTGATTCACAGTCCCCTGTTCGTTCCGGCGACTGCGCGGCTCGGCGCAGCTTTGAAGCAGATGCAGTCAACACATACTCATCTGGTGTTCGTAGTTGACGAGCACGGAGGACTGGAAGGCATCGTAACCCTTGAAGATCTGCTGGAAGAGATTGTCGGTGAGATTGACGATGAGTATGATGAAGAAGCGCGTGCACAAATCGTCGAGGATAATGGCACGTATTTGTTGGACGGAATGCTCGCCGTGCGAGACGTAAACCGTCGCCTAAATGTAAAGCTTCCTGAAGAAGCTGGCTATATCACCCTGGCCGGGTTTTTGCTCACAAAGGCAGGACGAATACTTCAGGAGGGTGAAACGGTCGAGCACGACGGAGCACGTTTCACCGTGGAACGTAGAGATCGCCGCCGCATCCGCCGGGTGAGGTTGACGCCAGCGAGTAGTGAACTTAAACCCGTTGGACTGCTTTTGACATCGGCTTGTGCGATGGTATCTGAAGCGCTCGTGTGTGTTGTCTAGACCCGAGGGTACGCGAGCAGGTCTTTGCTTTCGCGCTCCGCGAGAATCCTTCACTTGACCCTTGATTGCGCTTCCCCTACATTGGAAACTCCATTTCAGCAAACCAATTTCGAGCTTACGCTATAAAGGAACGGCGATACTGTGGCTATTAGGATTGAAAACCAGGTTGAGAGAAAACTTCCCGCCGGAACCATACCTCAGATTGAAGAGGCGTTTGACAGCTTGCCGCGGGAGCACACTCGTGGAATCGAGCGGATTCGTCTGGTGGAGTTCATTTCCGAACCTCGCCTTAAAGGTTCTTTCGAGACTACGGAACTGCCTGGTCTTTATCACCCTCGCCAGGGTCCGAAGGGATCATGGATGGAGATTGCGATGGGTGTTCTGCTCCCTAGCGCAAAACCCATTCACAAACGCATAATTCCGCGGATGTCCTTCAAAGGAAATCTCGCCGCAATCATCTTCTCTCTGGTGGCCCAGCACTATCACTTGACCCTCAAACATTCGCTCAAGAAGACCCAATTGGAACCGGCAATAAAGGCTTATACCGAAAAGCAACTGAAGGCCTGGAACGAGAAGAAACACAACCTGAGGGCGCGCCTTTTTAAGCCCCTGCAACCGACTCTGGAGCGCTGGGCAAAGGGACTGCAAAAAAGAGCGGCGGCCGAGAAGAAGAAAGGCCTTGCTGCCAAGTAACCGGGGGTTAATTGGTCGCTATTCAGCTCCATTTTCGTCGATGCTCTTGGCTGCCAGACGCAGGGCAGCCGCAACATCGGTTGATTCGACGCTTGAACGGCGAAAGCGAACTTCCAAGCTAAATTCTTTTCCGGGTGAAGTGTATTTATAGGTGTAAGGTTTTAATTGAGGCGTGATCCGGGGACCCATCTCCTGCCGGCGCACTTGCCTTGCATCATCGCGCGTTAGTCCTCGCGAGGCAATCTCGTTCGCCAACCGTCGCATTCCCTCGTCGTCCGGCTGGCGAACAATCTGCAGAAGCACAGACTTTGCCGAGACATCTGCACGCCGGCAGATTTCTCTTACGTCAGGCGGAATCGTGGCTATTGACAACGCCTCTGTGACGGTGCTTCTGCTCTTCCCTACTTTTCGCGCCACCTCATCATGCGTATAGCCAAAACGTTCGCACAATGCGAGCAGCCCGTCAGCTTCCTCCCACACCGTCAAATCCTTGCGCTGCATGTTCTCAATCAACGCAATCTCGGCGACACCCCCCTCGTCTACCTCCATCTCGACGCAAGGAACTTCCTTAAGGCCCGCTTCTCTTGCAGCTCGCCAGCGACGCTCTCCGGCAATGATCATCCAACGACCAGTAGAGCTCGAGGGCTTAACCAACAGTGGCTCCAATACCCCCTTCTCGGCAATGGAGGCAGTCAACTCGGTCAAGTCTCCAAATTCGACGCGCGGTTGCTCCGGGTTTGGATCCAGCTTATCCAGAGAGATCATTCGACCTATCGGCGCGGGTCCGTGCTGTGATAACTCCTCGACGTAGTGTGCGTCATGACGCATCTGAAGACCTGTTGGTAGTCCCCTCTTAGACACGGCTAATTACCTCTTCACAAAGTTTTGCGTATTCCAGCGCGCCTGATGAAGTTGGCGCAAATGTAAAGATCGACTCCTTGTAAGCTGGCGACTCCTCCAGCCTGACGCTCTTGGTGATCACGGTGTCAAAGAGCTTTGCCCCGAAGACATTCCGGATTTGATCGTAAACCTCGCGCGCCAGCGTCGTCCGTTTGTCGTGCAAAGTGACCAGGACGCCGAGAAGTTCCAGATTAGGATTAGGCCGGGCTTTGACCTTTTCAATAGTTTCCAGCAGATCATCTGTTCCCTCCAGGGCAAAGTAAGACGACTGAATGGGAATCAGCACATGCGAAGCGGCAACCAGTGCATTAACCGTTATCAGCCCCAGCGTAGGAGGCGTATCAATGATGATGACTGAATACTCTTTGCGGAATGGCTCCAAACGATCTTTGAGACGAAAGGGCGCGTCGAAGTCCCCCACGAGCTTAGATTCGAGTTTAGCGAGGCTAATTCGGGCCGGCACGATGTCGAGTCCTTCAACGGCGGTGCGATAGATCGACTGCTCGACTTGCCCCTGGCCATCCATCATGAGCTCGTAGGCAGATCGCTCCACTGTCATTGGATCCAAGAACGAAATGGAGCTGTTTGCCTGAGGATCGAGATCCAGGAGAAGGACACGCTTTCCCAGCCTGGCGAATGCGGCGGCCAAATTGATGGCGGTAGTTGTCTTTCCTACGCCACCCTTTTGATTGGCGATTGCGATTACCATTCGCTGAAGAGCAGCTGGAGCCTGGCAGTGACTAAATCAATCGCAAGCATACAACAAAAACTAGATTGTGTCGGGAAACTGCAACTCACGACGAGATAAATATTACATCGGCAGATCGCCGGCCTCACCAATCACGTCTGGCCATTCTTCTTCACCGAGAGCAGATTCCTCGGTGCCACCCTCTTCTGAAGGCACAGTATTACGAGAGGCCTTGATCACTTCCATATCGACAAAAATCGGGCAGTCTGCTCGCAAGGCAAGCGCAATGGCATCAGATGGCCGGGAATCCAGAATCATACGGTTCCCTTCACTGGTGCGCATCTCGATAACAGCAAAAAAAGTGTTGTCGCGCAGATTCGTCACTACTACCCGCTCGACGTGGATGCCGAGCTCGACAATCAAATTGCGCAGAAGATCGTGAGTCATCGGACGCGGTGGCGCGATTTTCTCAATCTCCAGGGCTATCGCATTTGCCTCATAAGCACCGACCCATATCGGCAACATAGTATCGCTGTGCACATCCTTTAAAATGATGATGGGCGTGCCACTGTTAGGATCCATCATCAAAGCCCTGATCTTTACCTCGATTTCCATAGACCGATACCTCTTAATGCGTCAGTCGCGACTTTGAATCCATCCTGCCATAGAGACTGTTTGTTTTGGTCTCGGTAATGAATACATCTACCACCGTGCCTGCCAGTTCGGGTCCACCTGCAAAATTCACCACTTTGTGGCAGGTTGAGTGGCCGGTCGCATCATGATTTGAGCGAGCACTCTGACCTTCCACTAACACACTAACTCGTCGTCCGATGTAAGTCTTATATATTTTGTTCTGAACCTGACGCTGCAAGTTTTCCAGCTCCGTGAAGCGCGCTTTCTTCACATCGGGGGGAACATTGTCAGCTAGTTTAGCCGCCGGAGTGCCTGGTCGCTGGGAATATTTGAAAATATATAGACCATCGTACTCACATTGCTTTACGAGGCGCAGCGTCTCCTCAAAGTCGCGGTCAGTCTCGCCGGGAAAACCCACAATGATATCGCTAGTCAATGACAGCCTGCGCTTTGATCCTTTGATTGCTTCCACTTTTCGCAAATAGTCTGCTGCTTTGTGACCCCGCCGCATCCCCTTCAAAACGCGATCGCTTCCTGACTGAACAGGCAAATGAACCCAATCGCACAGGTTAGGGTGCTCTTCAATTGCTGCCACTATATCAGGATGAAAGTCGCGAGGGAACGAGGTGGTAAACTTGATTCGCTCCAGACCGGTTTCGGCCACAGCGCGGAGCAGACTACAGAACGGCGTGGCGCCTGGATGTCTCTCAAGTCCCGTTTCCTGACGCGGACGGTAACTATTTACATTCTGACCAATTAGGTGAATCTCTTTAAATCCCAATTCACGCAGATTTCTTACTTCAGCAATGATTTCGCTGGCCAACCTGCTCTTCTCGCGACCTCGCGAATAAGGCACAATACAGAACGAACAAAATTTGTTGCAGCCCTCTATTATTGGGACAAATGCGACGTGTCGAGAATGGCGCTCAGCGGGAGATATATTCCACGATTCCCCTTCCGCCCGCTCGCCCAGATCCAGAACCGCGGCTTCCCCGGCCCTTGCACGGCTGATTAACGAAGGAAGGCGATCGGTGGCGCGGGTGCCGATTACCATTTTTACGGCCGCAGAGTTGCGGAAGATCGACGCACCTTCCAACTGGGCCACACAACCCATCACACCGATTAATGGATTGTTCCCATTGGGCGCCTGGCGCAACTCACCAATACGCGTGAACACTTTGCGCTCAGCACGCTCCCTCACGGAGCAAGTGTTGAGCAGCACCACATCCGCTCCTTCCGCAGTTCTTGCTATCTCGTAACCGGCTTTCTTAAGGTTCGTCGCCGCCCGTTCTGAATCAGCAACGTTCATCTGACAACCGAACGTTTCAATGTAAACTTTGGTGTTCATTCACCCACAATCCAACATCCTTCAGTTTCGACTAGTCTAACAGAAAATATTAGGCAAACGCGATAGCAGCTATTTAAAAGCAGCAGACTGGGAGCTTGCATGCTAAACGTTAGTAACCTTGACGAGTTGGTCTGGCGGCTAGTAGTATCGCGACGAGTTTTCCCGATCGAACAAAACAACACACACTGAGAGGTTCCTCATGTCCTTTAACAAGATCATTCTCGTAGGCAATCTGGGCCGCGACCCCGAGTTGCGTTACACAGCACAGGGAACACCTGTTTGCAGCTTCAGCATGGCTACAAACGAACGGCGCAAGGATAAAACAGGTGAACTGCAGGATCAGACAACTTGGTTCCGTGTCACTCTCTGGGGACGTCAGGCTGAAACCGCTTCTCAATACCTCACGAAAGGCCGACCGGTTTACATCGAAGGCAGGCTTCGCGTCGAAGAATGGACGGATCGTGACGGCAAAGCGAGGCAGACTTTAGAAGTTCATGCTACTGATATGCAGTTTATCGGCGGCGGCCGAGCGGAAGAACCGATGGCCGCGCGCGCTGCGGCGGGACAGTCAGTCAGCAACGACGTACCGGAAGTAACAGACGAGGACGTTCCCTTCTAACTAAATAATTGCCGGATTATTTTGGTTTAAGTCCGACTCGGCTCAGGCAACACCCCAACGGCCGAAGTGCCGTAGTTTGCGATAACGACGCGCCATGCGCTCGTCCTGTCTGCAACTGACGGCTTCTGCCAGCCGTTCGCTGAGCGCCAAATCCAGATAGCGCGCGGCGCGGTCGTGATCTGTATGCGCTCCGCCTGGCGGTTCCCTGATTATCTGGTCCACAATCTTCTCTTCGTAGAGATCTTGTGCCGTTAGTCGCAATCCCTCCGCAGCGCGATCGGCGAGCTTTGCGTCCTTCCACAGGATGGCGGCACAACCTTCTGGTGAGATGACCGAATAGATTGCGTTCTCAAGCATCAACACCTGATCTCCGATGCCGATGGCGAGCGCTCCGCCCGACCCCCCTTCCCCAATTACTGTAACAATCACGGGTACCTTGAGTTTGGCCATTTCGCGCAGATTATGGGCAATTGCTTCCGCCTGACCTCTCTCTTCCGCATCGATTCCCGGGTAGGCACCCGGCGTATCGATGAACGTAAAGATAGGCCGGCCAAACTTCTCCGCCAATTTCATAACGCGCAAGGCCTTCCGGTAACCTTCAGGCTTTGGCATGCCAAAGTTGCGATAACTGCGCTGCTTTGTGTCTCTTCCCTTCTGGTGTCCGATGACCACGACCGGCAAACCATGAAAGCGGGCCGAACCACATACGATCGCTGGGTCATCTGCATATCGACGGTCGCCATGCAGTTCCACAAAATCCTCGAATAAACGCTCCACGAAATCCAGCGTGTAAGGCCGGTCCGAATGGCGAGCCAACTGCACTCTTTCAAAAGCTGTTCGTGGCTTGGATGGAGGCTCCACAGGAACCTCGACTTCAGGTTTCAGTTTGGGTTTGGCCATCTCATTAATGGGCGCCGGTTATCAGACCCGACCGCCCAGCTCGGCTTTTTCAACCGAAATTACACACCCCAGTTGCTTAAGGGCAGTCTCCAGGCTAAGACTCCGTTCAACCCGCAAGGCCGAATTCGTCTTAACGCGTACGAGAGTCTCGGCGTCAATAAGTGTTTCAACAGCCACGTCGCAATTGCCGGCGTGCTGATTAAGCAGATGAAGAATGCTGTCAAAAAAACCTTCCGGGTCGTCGTTTTGCGGCAGACGCAGCACAATTGTCTCGCGTTGTTTCAGTATCTCATCCAGGGTTTGTGCTGCCTCAGCTATAACCGTCGGCGGATTCTCCTCGCTCAACTCCAGCCGGCCGGTGATTAGAACTGCCAGTTCATTTTGCATCACAGTCGAGTACTTTCGGAAGGCCTCCGGCCAAAAGACGCATTTGGTTCCTCCACCTTCGTCTTCCAAACGCAGCAGCGCGAATTTGTCGCCTCTCTTCGTGTTTCGAGTCTGCAAATCGGTGATGATGCCGCCAATACTGACCCTGACGCCGCTGTTTAAGTTCAATAGGTCGGCTGATTTGACGGTTTTTAAGCTCTGCAACAGCTCGACGTAGCTCTCCAAAGGATGACCCGTGATATAGAAGCCCAGCGCTGTCTTTTCCGCAGCTAGTAACTGGGAATGGGTCCAGTGTGCACTACTCCGCAATTGGTGATCATGTTGATTGTATTCCGCAGAGTCGCCAAACAAACCATTTTGACCCAGAAGGCGCTCTCGCCTGGCGCGTTGCGCTCTACCAAGGGCGCCGTCAATCACTTCATTGAGCGCCGCACGCCAACCGCGCAGCTCCGACCCAGGAGGTTTTATCGAATCGAATGCCCCCGCGCACACAAGACTTTCCAGGGCTTTGCGATTAATGGTTCCCTGCTCCAACCGTTCCGTGAAGTCGAAGATAGAGCGGAAAGGCCCCTTCATCCGGGCATTAATAATTTCATTAACCGTCGATTGGCCCAGTCCCTTTATGGCCGCCAAACCATACCTGATTGCTCCACTGAGCGGTGTAAAACCTGAGTAACTCTCATTCACATCAGGGGGCAACAGACGAATTCCCTGGCTGCGGAGTTCTTTGGAATATTTAAAGATCTTGGCCGCGTCCTGGGCTTCATTGGAAAGCACGGCCGCATAAAAGTGCTCCGGATAATGTGCTTTTAGATAGGCAGTCTGAAAAGCCAGGTAGGCATACGCGACGCTGTGACTACGATTGAAGCCGTAATCAGAGAACTGCGCCATTAATGAGAAGATCTTTTGAGCCTTCTCCTTCTTAATCCCTCTTTCCACCGCTCCGTTAATGAACTTCTCCTCATGCGGTGCCATCTCTTCACGCTTCTTCTTCCCCATCGCCCGGCGCATTAGATCGGCCTCACTGAGCGTGTAGCCCGCCAACTTCTGAGCCAACTGCATAATTTGTTCCTGGTAGACGATGATTCCATAGGTATTGCTGAGAATCTCCTTCATCTCTGGAACGAGGTAGCGCACGGTCTTCTTCCCATGGTGCCGCTGAATAAATTCATCAACCATTCCTCCATCCAACGGACCTGGTCGATACAGGGCGTTCAGGGCAGCCAAGTCTTCGACACCCTTGGGCTTTAGCTTGCGACAAATCTCCTGCATCCCGGAGGACTCAAACTGGAACACTGCATCAGTGCGCCCCTCAGCAAAGACACTCATCGTTTTCTCGTCATTAAGCGCTATATGCGACCAATTAAGCTCGGTCCCAAGCAGCTGCTTAATTGATCTTAAGCAATCATTTATCACGGTTAAAGCGGTAAGCGCTAAAAAGTCCATCTTAAGCATGCCGGTCTTTTCCAGATCCGACATGACATATTGAGTAGTAACCTCTTCCTTATTTGAAACGGCGATGGGAATCAGTTCTTGGAGCGGTAGCGGCGATATGACCACGCCAGCCGCATGCACGGAGCTGTGTCGCGCACAGCCTTCCAGCCGCTGAGCAATCTCAATCAATTCCTTAACCTGAGGATTTGTCTCAACTTCTTTCTTAAGCTCCGGTACCTGGTCGAGCGCTTGGGAGATACTGACGTTGCGTCCTCTGACCGGAGGTGGGATCAGCTTGGCGATTCTCTCCACCTCCGCATAGGGCATCTCAAGGGCCCTGCCAACGTCTTTGATAGCGGCTCGCGAGGCCAGTGTGCCGAAGGTAATAATTTGGCATACCGAATCGCGGCCGTACAACTCAGCTACGTGGTTGATCACCTCACCGCGACCACGCACACAGAAATCAATGTCAATATCGGGCAAAGATACGCGACCAGGGTTCAAGAAACGCTCGAAGATAAGGTTGTACTGGAGGGGATCGACATCAGTGATCTCCAGACAGTATGCAACCAAAGAGCCGGCAGCCGAGCCGCGGCCTGGCCCAACAGGAATCGAGTGCTGCTTAGCATAGCGGACGAAATCCCAGACAATCAGAAAATAGCCAGCAAACCCCATCTGCTTGATCATGGCCATCTCGGTGGAGAGCCGGGTCTGATAATCAGAGAGAGGCAGTTTCAATTCGCCCAGCGCCAATTGTCTGTCCCAGACGGTTTGACGTCGCCGCTCAAAGCCTTCGCGGACCATCCTTTCGAAATAGTCATCGGCTGACAGGCTGCCGTCTGACTCCGGAATGGGGTAATTGGGGAGATAGGTGACCTTTTCAGGAAGTACGAGATCGCACCGGTCCGCGATCTCCATGGTTCGCACCAGTGCTTCGGGCAGTTCTTGCCCAAACAATTGCCACATCTCTTCCGGGGAGCGCACATAAAAATTTGGGGTGGGGTAACGAAGGCGATTACTATCAGTAATGGTTTTGCCTGATCCGATGCAAAGCAAAACGTCATGAGCCCTTGCGTCCTCCGGCCTGAGATAGTGTGCGTCATTCGTGGCAACCAGGGGCACACCTGTTTTTCTTGAAAGCTCAACCAACGGTTTGCGTATTCGGGCTTGCGCTTCCAGACCGTGCTCTTGAATTTCCAGAAAGTAATTTCCCTTCCCGAAGATCTCTTGAAACTCGATGGCGGCGGCAGCGGCGTCATCAAATTTCTCCCGGGCCAGCAATGCTGAAGGCACACCAGACATGCAGGCCGAGAGTCCAATGAGTCCTTTGCTGTGCTCGGCAAGCAGTTCCTTATCGATCCGGGGCTTATAGTAGAACCCTTCCGTATAGGCTTTTGACGTTAGTCGAACCAGATTTCGATAACCGTCAAGATCCCTTGCCAGCAGAATGAGATGAAAGTTCGCCTTCTCTCCTGGCGCCCCGGCCGAGCGATCTGCACGATTGCCCCGCGTGATGTAAGTCTCGCAGCCGATAATGGGCTTCACCCCACGACTCTTCATCTCGTTGTAGAAAGAGATTGCTCCAAACATGTTGCCATGATCGGTCATGGCGCAGGCGGTCATGCCGAGTTCTTCCGTCCGCTTTGCCAGCGGTTTGATCTGGTTCGCGCCATCAAGAAGACTGTAGTCGGTGTGTAAATGAAGATGTACGAATCTGTCGTTGGACATATTTCGCTATTCCCACTCAATTGTGCTTGGAGGTTTTGAACTGATGTCGTAGACCACGCGGTTAATTCCCCGAATCTCCGACACCAATCGCCCTGAAATTCGCACCAGGAGGTCCTGCGGTAGGCGTGCCCAATCGGCTGTCATGCCATCCATGCTCGTGACAGCCCTGATGGCCACAACTCTCTCATACGTGCGTTCGTCACCCATTACGCCTACCGTTGACACTGGCAACAGCACGGGAAAGGCCTGCCAGACGGAATGGTAAAGATCGGCCCGGCGAAGTTCCTCTCCGAGGATCCTGTCGGCAGCTTGCAGCAGCCGCAGTCTTTCCTCCGTGACTTCCCCAATAATGCGCACGGCTAGCCCCGGCCCTGGGAATGGATGTCGCGTCAATATTTCTTCCGGTATTCCCAGTTCCCTTCCGATTAAACGCACCTCATCCTTAAACAATTCCCGCAGCGGCTCAATAAGCCGCAGCTTCATCTTTTCTGGCAGACCACCCACATTGTGATGACTCTTGATCACCGCTGACGGACCACGCACTGATACTGATTCGATCACGTCCGGGTAGAGAGTGCCCTGTACCAGATATGCGACATCACCTAATCGTTTCGCTTGTTCCTCGAAAACGTCGATGAAGACTTTGCCGATGCGTTTGCGCTTCTCTTCTGGATCGGTCACTCCGGCAAGCGCCGCTAAGAACAGATCGCTGGCACTAACCCCAACAATGTTGAGTTTCATGCTCTGCCTCAGCAGTGCCAGCGTAGACTCGAACTCGCCTTCTCGCAGAAGACCATTGTCTACGAAGATACAGGTCTGTCGCTCACCAATTGCTCGATGAACAAGAGCGGCGGCGACCGTGGAATCCACGCCGCCCGAAAGGCCAGAAACCACGCGCGCCGAGCCTCCCAACTCACTGCGAAGACGCTCAGTCTGCTCCTGGATTACGGCTATGGGAGACCAATCGGCACGGCAGCCACAGATGTTGAACAGGAAATTGCGCAACACCTGCGCTCCCATCGGGGTATGCGCAACTTCCGGGTGAAACTGAACACCGAAAATCGCGCGACTGCGATCCTCGACCGCATTCAACGCGTCTTCAGTAAGGGCAGTAACGCGAAATCCTAGTGGAACCGAAGTCACGTGGTCACCGTGGCTCATCCAAACGTCAATCTCTCCGGGCAGGCCTTGAAACAATGGACTTCCAGTCTCAATGATTTTTAAGCGGGCATATCCAAATTCCCGGCTTGGCGACGCTTCGACCTCACCTCCCAGATCAGCTGCCAGCACCTGCAACCCGTAACAGATTCCCAGGAGCGGTGCTCGCAGTGTTGGGAGCAGTTGTGAATCCGGTCGTGGCGCGGCCGGTTGGTAAACCGAAGCCGGACTGCCGGAAAGGATTATGCCCTTTGGATTGCGCGCAGCGATTTGCGCCGCTGGAGTGTTGTAAGGCAGGATCTCGCAATAAACCCCGGCTTCGCGTACGCGGCGGGCGATGAGTTGAGTGTATTGCGATCCAAAGTCAAGTATTATTACCGTTTCGTGATGAGTTTGACTCGGCAAAAAAGAAAACCTCTTGTATGGTGGCGCGCGTCAAAGCGACAGGACTTGCGGAAAGCTAATTATACGTTTGCGGCATCGTAATACAAAACC
>DATEUF010000076.1:0-5160 GCA_035283325.1 Pyrinomonadaceae bacterium
CACCGTACGGAATTTTAGAGAGGGAGGAGGAAACGTGCTGTATGGTCTGGTGGCCATTTGCCACGCCGCTCGAAAGAGCTGATACATCGGAAGCCACTGACCTACTCAACTACGCGCCTCCTCTCTACTCGACGGATCTCCGGTTTTTCCTCTGAAATTGTCGACCCGGCCCTGTCGGAGAGCTTTGAGAACGCGTTCGCAACTTGGAAACCCTTCAGCAAATAATCAATAGCTACAATGCGTCGGCGCCGCTGGCTGAGGCAGCAACCATTCCCGCTGCCTGGTACACAGAACCACGTCTCTACGATTTGGAATTGCAGACGGTCTTCTCACGCTCGTGGCATTATGCCGCCCGTCTGGACCAGTTAAATCATCCGGGTGATTTCGTCACTTGCGATATTGGCGGTGAGCCCATTCTCCTGGTGCGCAGCACGGATCAGGTACTGCGCGGTTTTTATAATGTTTGTCGTCATCACGCAGCGGCTGTGATTACCGAAGCCGCAGGCTCCACAACCCAACTGCGGTGTCCTTATCATGGTTGGACTTACTCGCTCTCAGGTGAGCTCAAAGGTACGCCTGACTTTAGTGGCGTGCTCAATTTCGACCGGACGGAGAATGGTCTGGTGCCGGTGCAGACTAAAAGCTGGGAGCAATGGGTGTTTGTGAGACTTGGCATAAATGGGGAACAACCGTCCCAGCATCCCGGGTTGGAAGACTTTCTTGGGCGGGAATTGGTTAAACAAATAGGCTCTCTAAATCTGCAGACGCTCCATTGGATCGAGCGGCGGCATTATTCGTTTGACTGTAACTGGAAAGTCTTTGTGGATAATTATCTCGACGGTGGCTATCACGTGCCTCACCTGCACAAGGGACTCGACAGTGTACTCGATTACAGCAACTACATGATCGAAAACGGTGAACGGTTCTGTCTGCAATGGAGTCCACTGGTAAGCGAGAGTGCGGAAGCCGAAACTGCGGCGGTGCGTAAAGGAGATCGCGCACTTTACTACTGGATCTACCCCAACTTCATGATCAACTGCTACGACGGTGTAATGGATACAAACCTTGTGCTTCCGCGCGCCGTTGATAAGACAGAAGTTATTTTCGACTTCTACTTTGCCGATTGTTCGGAAGCCTCCACGGAGCGCGTCCGCGCCAGCATTGAAGTGGGAGATCGCATCCAGGATGAGGATGTTGCGATCTGCCATTCGGTTCAGCGAGGTTTGAGGTCCCGAGCTTACAAGGCGGGTCGGCTCTCGGTTCGACGTGAAGCGGGCGAACACCTTTTTCACCGTTTGCTCTATGCAGATCTTAAGGCTGGACTTACGTGAATCGCTTTCGCCGCAATTCAACCTCTGCTTTTCGATAGTCGACCTATGATATTTCAATAAAGTTGGCCTGGCTGTCTGTTAATTTCGACAACATTGCAGGAGAAAGCAATAAGTTCCTCAGCTTCCGGCAAGAGCCACGGGCACCTGCTCCGCGTCCTGGGAGTCGGGTTTGGCCTGGCTGTAATCATTGGTAACACAATTGGCGCCGGCATCTTTCGGACTCCCGGTGTTGTCGCCGCGCAGCTTCCCAATGCCTGGCTTTTTCTGACTGTGTGGATCGCCGGCGGGCTCTATGCGCTTCTCGGCGCCATTCAGCTTTCCGAACTCGGCACGATGTTGCCTCGCTCCGGTGGGCAATACATTTTTTCCCGCTACGCACTGGGCGAATATGCGGGCTTCATTGTTGGCTGGAGCGATTGGATCTCCACTTGCGGGACGACGGCTGCAGTAGCGATGGTGATTGGACAGTTTGCCGAAGCATTGTTTCCGGTTATCCGCGGACAGTCTGTGACGGTCGCTGCTAGCGTGGCAATTGTATTTGCCGTTTTGCAATGGCACGGGATTGTTTGGGGCAGCGAGGTGCAAAATGTAACGAGCTTGCTCAAAGCCTCGGCCTTCATCATTCTGATTCTTGCAGCATTCGCCTTTGGTGGGGGCGTTGTCGCTGCAGGCGAACAAATGTCAACGCCAGCAGAAGGAGGGCTGGCAATTGCCTTTGTACTTGCACTACAAGCGGTGATCTATACCTATGATGGTTGGTCGGGAGTGATCTATTTCTCAGAGGAAGTCCGCGATCCCGGTAAAGACGTGCCGCGCTCGCTTTTTGGTGGCGTACTGCTAATTATTCTTATTTACATGTTGGTGAATATAGCTCTGTTATACGTTTTGCCTATTGAGAAGATTGCCGGGCAGGACTTTGCAGCAGGTGTTGCCGCTCAAGTTATCTTTGGCCATTATGGCGATACTATTTTTCGCTCGCTGACTATCATCTCAATGCTGAGTGGAATTAATGCTTATCACCTGATGGCCACGCGGGTTTTATTTGCAATGAGCCGTGATGGACTATTTAGTCGGAGAGGTGCCGCTGTCAACGCCGGCGGCACTCCAACAGTCGCGCTGTTGCTGAGCACGGCAGTGGCGGTGCTCTTTATCCTCTTTGGCCGCACTTTCGAGAAAGTTATCACTGTTCTCGCGTTCTTCTTTGTGGCCAACTACACCCTGTCATTCATCTCACTGATTGTGTTGCGCCGGCGAGAACCCAACAAAGAACGTCCTTATCGCGCCTGGGGCTATCCGTGGACGACAGCGCTGGCATTGATTGGCTCGGTGGCTTTTCTTTCGGGGGCAATTGCAAGCGATACGCGAAACAGCATTTATGCCTTGCTGCTACTGGCCATCAGCTATCCGGTCTTTCGGATTCTACGGCACTCATCTAATTAACTTCCGCTTCAGTAGGTGTTTAATGGTGGAGAATTAGGCCTTCTTCCCTGCTACCTCCTGCCTGCTATCTCTCCCCCCTGATTTGCGGCCCCCAGGTCTTGACGCCGAGCCAGACTTGAGAAAGAATTCGACGTACAAAGTCCGTTTTGACCAAAAGGTCCTTACCTGCACCTTTGAATCTTTCGCAACTCAGAGGCGTTGAGGTGCGGGGCTTCTGCCTCCCTCTTGATGAGCTCCGCTTGACTGGGTTTCAGGTGAGGTCTTGCCATCTCAGGCCACGAAGGAACGCCAGGCTAGACCTCATGATCCAACCGATTTGCCGGCTGGCCGCATTATCGACCGGGAAAAGACTTGGAAAGACTATCTGTCCAAACCACTGCTCCGAAACCAGCGGGGGACCCAGCGGGGGACCTTGCGCCCGCCGTCTTTCAGAGACCGCTCAACTGGCTAGATGCCGGCTTAGATTCCCAAGGCCAATCCTACTTGCGGATGCGCCAGCGCCTGATCACCTACTTTGACCGCAAAAACTGCCTCGCGCCGGACGAACTAGCGGATGAAACATTGAACCGCGTGGCGCGCAGATTGGACGAAGAGAACACCATCAGCAGCGACACACCGGCCCACTATTGCTACATCGTCGCGCGCTACGTGTTTATGGAGTATTTGCGCGAGAAGCAGCGTCGTGAGATTGCGTTTGATGCGGTCTTTATGGAGACCGCCGGCAACCCACGCCCGCCGCCCGAGCTCGAGGATGAGAAGGCAAATCGTGAGAAACTGATGACCTGCCTGGATCGCTGCACCGAAAAGCTAGAGCCGCTAAAACGGGATCTAATTATTCGTTACTATATCGGCGAACAAAGGGTCAAAATCGAGAACCGGCGGTCACTAGCTGCCGCCCTGGGACTTACAATCAACGCACTCAGCATTAGGGCTTGCAGGATTCGCCGTCAACTGGAAACCTGCATCGAAAGTTGTGTCGGTAAGCATGAAATGGTTTTGGCCGTTTTGTCCTATACAGTTGAGGCTTTCGTGTGTTCACTTCTGCAATGACCAAAATCTACGATGAACAGGTGATTACGCAATATGTCTTGGGCGCGTTGCCTGAGGAGAAGACGGAGATTCTTGATAAACAGAGTTTCGTCGAATCTCAATCTCAGCAGGGAGAACCTCAATAGCAGAGACTCAAATGCCAACAAAGACAAGGAGCGCAACGATAGGGCGCTGCGGATTGGCGTAAATGCCAATTGGCGGACGACGAAGAGCTCTGCCTTCGCCGCGAGCTTGTCCAACAATCTGGCACGTTCATTCGGCGATCTGTCGCAAACGAGTGATCGCAGAGACACCATGTTTGATCTGCAATGGTCTTACAGACTAACAGTGGAGAAGAGTCGTATGAAGAAATTTCAGGCCCAGTTCTTTATCAGGTATGCAAATCGATACGCTCGATCGTCGTCCGGTCTTTTTAGAATTGACAGTCTGACAAAAACCCAAACGCTCAATGCCGGACTGAGCTTCACTTTCTTCTAGAGGAGACCCAAAGAACTGTTTCCGACGCAGTTCTTAAGGAGGTAAACGTGAAACGACTTGGATTCATCATTTTTCTTCTCGCATTTCTGCAGCCGGGATTGTCCTCAAGTTCGGCGCAGAGAAATCAGGGAATCAAAGTCGCTCCCAATGGTGTCAATGTCAACGCCAACGGTGCGACGGTGGTGCTGCTTACGTTTGGGCCGTTGACCACTCAAGCCCCAGCCGAAGGCTGCTGGTGCGGTGAGTTGGTCTCGGCAGCGCCCGATTTCGGTTTCAAATGCTATCTGCCTACGATCTTTGGTTGCCTTCCTGCCAGATTTGATCTCTCAACACGTAGCGGGGGTAGCGGCTTTACAGATATCATGACCATTCCGAATTCGGTGGCTAGGCGCGCCACCAGGCTGCGCAAGAAGGCGCCGTATCCAGTTTCTTCTACGTGCGGAGATTCATAAACACGAAGGGTGGTCGCGATGAGTATGTCAGCGTTACTTGCCGGATGGGAAGCGGCGGAGCCAGCTCACCTTTCGCCCTGACTGATGTGAAGCTCTCCTTCGCTATCGACAAACCCATTCTGATAGTAAATCCGGGTGACCGATTGCCGCCGATAAAGGCCGAGATAGCCTATAACGGCACTGGACGACTCAAAGGCCGGTGGGAAGCAGTGAAGCCCGGCGAGGAGCTGCCCTCGGAGCGCGACCTGCTAACCGAAGCCACGCTTCCCATCGAGGAACGGGGAAAGCAGCGACATTACACGCAAATTAGCACGTTCAACGAACTGTTGCCGCCCACCGGGAAGTTTGTTCTGCCTGGGCCAGACGTATCACAGTTGCCGACTAAGGTAGAAGGTCAGTATCTGGTCCTG
>DATEUF010000077.1:0-14848 GCA_035283325.1 Pyrinomonadaceae bacterium
GCCAGTGTCCGGATTACTTTTGGATGTCCATTGGCTGGGAATTAGTGGCTGGCGCTGGTTATTCATCATTGAAGGTGCTCCCGCGATAATTCTGGGTGTTGTCACAATTTTCTATCTGACAGATTGGCCGCACCAGGCGGATTGGCTAAGGGACGATGAGCGTGATTGGATCGCCACAGAGCTGGAGAATGAGAAACAACTGAAGCTTGCCACACACTCGTTAGGCATTAGAGAGGCGTTCCGGCATCGTGAAGTCGTGCTGCTGACGGCGGCTTACTTTTTGGCAGTCACGGGTGGCTACGGTTTTATCTTTTGGCTGCCCACGTTGGTAAAGGGTGTTTCAGGTTCTTCCAATCTGAAAGTAAGCCTGATCAGCGCGGTGCCTTATTGTTTTGCATTAGCGGGCATGCTTTTCGTTGGCTGGTCCTCTGACCAAACAGGAGAGCGTCGCTGGCACACATCCATACCTCTCTTTCTGGCTGCCGTCGGGCTTATTCTCAGCGGCACCCTGACAAATCCAGTGTGGTCAGTTTCAATGTTGTGTCTGGCGGGAGTGGGGGTTCACAGTTATTTGCCCAGCTTTTGGTCGTTACCAACGAAGTTTCTCACGGGCTCTGCGGCTGCCGCATGTATCGGCTTGATAAACTCCGTCGGGAACCTCGGTGGCTTTGTCGGACCGTACGCCGTGGGGTATATAAATACTGCTACAAACTCGTTTTTTGGAGGAATCTGTTATCTTGCGCTCTCTTCATTGGCGGGGGGACTGCTGATTTTGTCTTTGCGAGAGGCGCGAAGCAGAAGCTTTGTTATTCCCAACTCTGCGTATGCCAGTGATCAAGTGGACAGATAGAAAATTTGAGTTTCATTTCCCTGTTGGGCTGTACCCGGAGATGATTGAGCGTTTGCGCGGCACGCCTGCGCGCCTGGAAGACCGCCTACGCACTATTCCAAATGCTCAGTTGACGTCACGGGACGGTAAACGCTGGTCGATCCAGGAGAATGCCGGGCACTTGCTCGATCTCGAGTCACTGGTGAAGGGACGGTTGGACGAATACCTGGCCGGCGCCGTTACCCTTCATGCCGCAGACATGTCTAACCGGAAAACCCATAACGCGCATCACAATGACGTTCCGCTCGAGAAAATCCTGGCCGCCTTCAGAGCAGAGCGAACACAATTAGTTGAGCGTCTCGATGCACTGGAGCCGGAAGTTTTCGCTCGTACCGCGCTCCATCCACGGCTGAACGTGCCGATGCGACTTGTCGACATGATCTATTTCCAGGCCGAGCACGACGATTACCACCTGGCCCGGATCAGCGAACTAATCAGAAACTTTCTCAAATGAATTATCGAAAAACCTTTTCAACCATTCTTCTCAACCTGTCAATGACGACGAGCCTGGCTGCTCAACAACCGTCTCTGGAGTCACAAGTAGATCGCGGTCTCGGTTCGCTCATAGAAACTTACAAACGCCTGCACGCGCAGCCCGAACTATCCCATCGCGAGGAGAAGACGGCTGCCTTCTTTGCCGGTGAGCTACGCGCGCTGGGCTATTCCGTCACCGAACGGGTCGGCAAATTCGAACGGCCGGAGTGGGCGGGCTACGGCGTTGTCGGCGTTATGAAGAATGGCCCTGGTCCAACTGTATTGCTGCGAACGGAACTAGATGCTTTGCCTGTTGACGAGAAGACCGGCCTGCCTTATGCAAGTAAAGTCAAAAGCAAGAACGATGCGGGGCAGGACGTGAGTGTTATGCATGCTTGCGGCCATGATCTACACATCACCAGCCTTCTCGGAACGGCCAAACAGCTAGCCAATCTGAAGTCTCAGTGGAGTGGAACTTTGGTCATCATCGGACAACCGGCAGAAGAAACGATTGATGGCGCGCGCGCAATGCTGCGTGATGGTCTGTACACACGGTTTCCCAAACCCGACTTTATCATAGCGCTGCATGACCAGCCTGATTTCGCGGCTGGCACCGTGGGGTACATTCCTGGCTACGCGCTGGCAAGTTCAACCTCTGTCGACATAAAGATTCGGGGCATTGGAGGTCATGGATCCAAGCCTGAGGGCGCCAAAGATCCCATTGTGGTTGCCGCCCAGGTTATTGTAGCGCTACAAACTATCGTAAGCCGCGAAAATTCGCCCTTGGACCCGGCTGTCGTCACCGTCGGCTCAATTCACGGTGGCACGCGCCCCAACATCATTCCTGACGAAGTGAATCTCCAGTTGACAGTGCGTGCTTACAAAGAAGAGGTGAGGCGAAACGTACTTGCTTCAATAGAACGAATCACCAAAGGCATTGCGCTTGCCGGTGGAATTCCGGATGACCGGGCGCCAATAGTTACGGTCAGCGGGACTGAAGTTACAACCGCAACCTACAACGATCCGGCTTTGACTGAACGGCTCAAAGAAGTCTTTGAGAAAGCCCTGGGTCAGGAGAGGGTGATCAGGGCGGCTCCCATCATGGCCAGTGAAGACTTCGGTTATCTCAGTCTAGACCACCAAATACCGGCAACCATGTTCTGGCTTGGCGCGAGTGATCCAGCAAAACTCAAACAGGCAAAGGAAACTGGGGTAGCACTCCCTTCGCTTCATTCTGCACTGTTTGCACCATTGCCGGAGCCGGCCCTGCGCACGGGAGTTAGGGCCATGACGGCGGCAGTGCTGGACCTGTTGAAGAAACGGTAAACACCTGTGTCGAGAAAGCTGCTGCTTGCATAAATTTGAGTGCCTTGAGGAAAACCAACGATCCAAAGACCTTTATGCTTCATATCCACAATGGTGAATCATCGGCGGAAACACTAAAGCGCTCCCGACTGCTAGGCAAGCACTTTGCTTTTCGAGATGCTCTGATCGCTGGACCCACGCCGGCGGGCGTTGAGGGAGCAGATTGGCTTGAACTCAGAGCCAGACACCTTTCAGATTCTTATGGCGTTGACCAGGCTAAATGCGCGCGTGATCTGCTACAACAGGAAGAACTACTGGCCAGCTGCTCTCAGCATGACGAAGTAGTCCTGTGGTTTGAGTATGATCTCTTTTGCCAGACTAACCTGCTCTATCTGCTGAACCGGCTTTCGCAAATTCAGCTCGGCAACACAACTCTTAGCTTGATCTGCATTGGTGAGTTTCCCGGGATAATGGCGTTCCGGGGTTTGGGCCAACTGACTACTGAGCAGCTTGCCGGGCTGTTTCCGGTCAGGAAGCAGGTAACCCTTCAGCAACTCAATCTGGCGGCAAGCGCATGGGCTGCCTACCGCGCCGACGACCCAACAACAATAGAGACCCTTCTCGAAAGCGACACGTCCGCACTACCGTTTGTTGCACCGGCGCTTCGAAGTCACCTGACACGATTTCCTTCTGTGGCTAACGGCCTCGGCTGTATTGAGCAACGTGGTCTTGAACTGATCACTGGCGGTTTGCGCAAGTTTGCAGACTTATTCCCAGCGTTTGGAGACGCAGAACCGCAGTTTGGACTCGGAGATTTTCAGTTCTGGCTGGCGCTTCGTAATCTGGCAGATGCAAAGAGGCCCCTGCTAACAATGACACACGCAGCAACGGCGGGTCAGCCATTGAATTCCGAAGCGCTGCGGCAGACCCACATTGAGCTGACGCCCGCTGGTAAGGCTGTTATGAACGGCAAAGACGATTTCATTCGCATGAACGAAATAGATTACTGGTTCGGTGGTGTGCATTTAATAGGCGAAGGAAAAATCTGGCGATGGAATCAGACGGCGCAGCGGTTGGTCCACGAGTAGTCACTATGTTCAGTTTGCCGTCAATTGTGCAAAACCTCGACGAGCAGATCATGAATGATCCCTCGTTTGGCCCAGAACATTTCGCGCAATTAGTCACATTGCAGCGTGAACTTGGTCTCTTGCATGGTGACCGGCCCACCTGCCCTTTCCTGCGGCCGCAACTTCTCGGGCGCAAACAGTACGAATCTATCAGAACTGCTGCCGAAACTCTCGCACGAGTGTTTGAGAAGTTGGTGGCGCGGGCCCTCGAGAACGAGACTCTCATCGATGAGCTCGGGCTGACTGAGGCCGAACGGAATCTTGCGAGGGTTGATCCTGGCTATTCCCGGGTGTGCGTGAGCAGCCGGCTTGATGCCTATGTCACCGATTCCGGTTTTCAGTTTCTCGAATACAACGCGGAGAGCCCTGCCGGGGTCGGTGATCAGATGCAGCTCGAGAAAATCCTTCTCGCCTTGAGCCACACAAAACAATTTTTGCGTGAACACGAACATTGGTTACCTCAGCCTCATCGACAGTTGTTACGGGCGCTGCTAGGCGCCTACCGAGAGACGGGAGGCCAGGAGCATCGACCACAAATCGCCATTGTTGATTGGGAAAACGTGGCAACCCGCAGTGAGTTTCGTGTGTTGCAGCAATTCTTTGAATTGGAGGGTCATCCGACAATTATTGTTGACCCACACGATTTGCAGTATGACGGAAAGAGATTAACGGCGGGTGATTTTAGGATCGACATCCTCTACAAGCGCGTGGTCATTCACGAGTTTCTCGCCCTGTTTGGGGAGGATCATCCGATGGTGCGAGCGTATCGTGAGGGACGCGTATGCATGGCCAACTCGTTTCGCGCGAAAATGGTGCACAAGAAGGCAAGCTTTGCTATTTTAAGCGACCCAAAATACCAATCTATGTTTTCGCCGGAGGAGCTTGAAATAGTTGGCCGGCACATTCCCTGGACGCGAAGCGTGCGGCGTGGCAGAACTACTTTCTCGGGAGTTGAGTGTGATCTCATTGAATTGCTGCGAAGGGAGCGAGAGCGGTTTGTGCTCAAGCCAAACGATGACTATGGAGGTCATGGGGTCTTCATTGGTTGGGAAATGGATGCCGCCGATTGGGAGGGCGCAATAAAAATCTCGTTGGAACGACCGCACGTCGCTCAGGAGCGGGTGCCAATCAAGAAGCTTTCCATTCCAATGTTCACGGACCGTTTGACGCTGGAGGAGATGTTTATTGATTTCAATCCGTTTCTTTTTGACAACCAGGTTGAAGGCGCGCTGGTGCGTCTCTCTCCGTCATCACTGCTAAATGTAACCTCTGGTGGCGGCCAAACCGCGCTGGTGGTGCTGGAAAACATGTAACGCGATCGGCCATGAGTCAAAACTGGTGGCAAAACTTTTTCCACGGCGTTGCGCTTGATTTCTGGCGAGCGGCGGTCCCTGAAGAACACACTCGCGCCGAAGCGGGCTTCATTAAGAAGCATTTGCAGGTTGTCCCAGGTGGCAAAATCCTGGACGTGCCGTGCGGCAATGGACGCCTATCATTGGCACTGGCAGCCCGTGGCTTTCAGCTGACCGGAGTGGATATCGCAACGGAATTCATAGAGGAAGCCAGGGCGAAGTCTGCTGAACGTGGGCTTCCAATCGAATGGCACAATCGCGAAATGCGGGACCTGCCATGGACAGACGAGTTTGAGGGTGCCTTCTGTTTCGGCAACAGCTTTGGCTATCTTGATGACGAGGGGAATGCGGACTTTCTTGGTGCGGTTTGTCGTGCTCTGAAATCGCGGGCCCGCTTCATTATCGACTACGGCGCCGTGGCTGAGGCACTGCTGCCTATTCTGGAGGAAGAACGCAGCTTTGAGATCGGTGGGATCGCACTCAGCGCGAAGAGCCAATACGATTACGAGCAGGCACGGTTGATCACTGATTACACTTTTTCTCGGGATGGGCTGGCCGACACTCGCCCATCTTCACAGCGCGTTTACTCATACCGCGAGTTGGCTATCCTTCTAGCTGAAACAGGCTTCACCCCGGAAGCTGCCTACGGTTCTGCGCTGGAAGAACCTTTCAAACTTCGGGCCCAGCGGCTCCTGCTCGTTAGCCGGAAAACAGCCTGATTACGGGCTCTGCCCCCCTTTCTCAGTGCTCTAGCTTAGCTGCTAGGCAACCCAGTGGCGGGCAACGCTCTTCAAAAAGGGCACGAGTCCCCGACTCCCAGGCTCCTTCCCAATCCAACCTCGGAGGTTCCAATGAGTTCCAAGCTCTCACTAACACTCCTCTTCTCGTTCCTTCTCGTCTTCGGACAAGTTTCTTACGGCAAGACCAATACTGAGCAGCTCTCACGCACCGCCGTTTCAGCTAACCCGGCTGAGTCGGCGCCGGCAATCGCTCAGTTACGAGCCATGGGACCGGCTGGGCTCGAGGTATTATTTCAAGCCTATAGCCAGGAGATAGAGCGTCAGGTGCGCAATCCCCTTTTGGGCTCAACGCCCGAATGGCAACGCTTGAGCGCAGCCCTCGATGCCGTCAGTCAACAGAAAGACAGCTATCTCTCTCAACTCTACTGGTACACCGACTTTGGCGGCGCAAAGAGTGCGGCACAATCGTCCGGCAAGCCAATCATTTCACTACGGCTGCTCGGAAAACTGGATGAAGAATTCAGTTGCGCCAACAGCCGCTTCTTCCGCACGGTGCTCTATTCAAACGCGGAAGTGTCAAAGGTGCTTCGAGAGCGATTTATTCTTCACTGGGAATCGGTGCGGCCTGCACCACACGTGGTGATCGACTTCGGAGACGGACGCAAATTGGAGCGGACGTTAACAGGAAACAGTATCCACTACATCCTCGATCAAGACGGCCAGATGCTGGAAGCTTTGCCGGGTCTTTATGGACCACAAGCGTTCTTACGGTCGCTGGAACAAATCGAAAAGGTCTTTGCGGAAACAATGAAAATGGACCGCTCAGACCGCATGTTAAGACTTTCTGCTTATCATCGTTCTCGTCTTGGCGCAATCAATGCAGCCTGGCTTGATGACATTCAAACTACTGGCGGGACGGTTCCCAAAGGATTTACAGTGGTGCGCGATGATAATGGGAGTCCCGCGGCCATCCAAATTGCTTCTCTCGCGGTCACCAAGATGGTTACTGAAGCCAGCATTCTGAAATCCATGATCGCCTCTGGAGAAGCGCTTGCCGGCGTGACAGATCAGGATGCCTGGACCAGGATTGCGATGCTACATCTAAGCGATGCCGAGCTCGATGCACGAAGCATTGGCCTCATTCGGCGGCAAACTCGCAGGCTGGTGCCGGAGGAAGGTTCAGAAAAAGCCGCAGAAGAAATTCTCGCCAGCCTGTTGAAAAAGCTGCAGATGAATATTGCTCTCGATACAGTGCGCAATGAGTACCTCATGCACACCAAGCTTTATACGTGGCTATTTGGGGATCGCAACCGCGACGTTGCCGCTCTCAATAAGAAGGTCTATTCAGAACTATTCTTAACGCCTGCCGCAGATCCATGGCTCGGACTGTTCTCAATCGACACTTACATGGCACTTGAGAATGGCGGCATCGTCAGGTGAGCACACGCCCCTCGAGTCTTTTGAGTAGCATCAGTTTTCTCAACATAACCTCTCCGCGCTGGGGGCCTCGGAGCGGGAAATTTTAAGGAAAACCGAACTTACCCAGAGTCACAGCGCGGTCAAGGCCGCAACCAACAAACCTCGAGCGTGGCTAGAATTACAATCTTAGGGGTTAACTGTGTCCCGCGCTCTCAGTTTGCTTGTCCATGTTGGCGATGATTGCATCGGCAAATTCTGCAGTTTTCGCTGTCCCGCCAACATCGCGAGTACGAACTCTTCCGTCACGAAAAGTCTGCAGCATGGCATTCTCGATCCGGTTGGCCACCTCACGTTCACCCAGGTAGCGCAGCATGAGGATGCCCGATTGCAACAGGGCCGTGGGATTAGCAATACCCTGACCGGCTATGTCCGGCGCCGAGCCATGCACGGCTTCAAACACAGCGCCAAGCTCTCCAATATTCGCTCCCGGAACCAACCCCAGGCCACCGACTAGTCCAGCGCAAAGGTCCGAAACAATGTCACCGTAAAGGTTCTCCAACAACATCATGTCAAATTGCTCCGGCCTCATGACAAGCTGCATACAGGCATTGTCGATAATCTTGTCATCCGCCTCGATCTCGGGATAGTGTTTTGCCACACTGCGGAAGCAATCCAGAAATAGGCCATCAGACAATTTCATGATGTTGGCCTTATGCACGGCCGTGATCTTCTTGCGTCCTTCACGGCGCGCATACTGAAAAGCGAATCGCGCAATACGCGTCGAAGCCTTTTCTGTAATGATCTTCAAACTTTCAACAACCCCGGGAACCACGACGTGCTCTATGCCCGAATAGAGACTCTCGGTATTCTCTCGTATCACCACTAAATCGAGCTCCGGATACCGGCAAGGCACGTTTGGCAGAGCGCGCACTGGGCGCAGATTTGCGTAAAGGTCTAGAGCTTTCCGTAAGCCTACATTGACTGAAGTAAAACCCTTCCCGATAGGCGTTGTGATGGGTCCTTTTAACGCAACTCTGTTGCGCTTTATTGAATCGAGTAACTCAGTAGGCAGAGTATTGCCGAACTTTTCCAGCGCCTGGGCACCGGCGAAGTGCGTCTCCCAGGCAACGGAGGCACCTCCTGCTTCAATAATGCGGACCACGTTTGAGGCCACTTCTGGGCCGATGCCGTCGCCGGGAATCAATGTGATAGTATGTTGCATGCGTTGTCAGTTGTTAGAAGCAATATTTTGTAGTTAAACGGTAGAACTGATTCTCACGGCCCAGACTTTAACCCGAAATATCTCCCTCGCATAGGATAAAGCTACTACCACTAACTGACAAATAAGTACTAAAGGCGTCTGGCTGTTAGTCGCGAGTACACTCCAAACATGCCCAAAGCAGATACGGCAGACATCGTTATCGTCGGAGGTGGGGTTATTGGTCTATCAATTGCCCGTGCGCTCGGTACGCGTGCGAGTCGGGATATTCTGCTACTCGAGCGCTCCAGTTTGGGCGCCGAAGCTTCATTCGCAGCAGCCGGTATGCTGGCGCCGCAGGCGGAAGCTGATAACTCTGATCCTTTCTTTACGCTGGCCTGCCGCAGCCGGGATATGTACAAGGACTTTTGCTCAGCTTTGCTGGAGGAAACTGGAATTGATGTCGAACTGGACACAACCGGCACTCTCTATCTTGCTCTCAACGAAAAAGATGTAAAAGAGAACGAAGAGCGCTACCGGTGGCAAACGCGGGCCGGTCTGCCTGTAGACAAGCTGACCGCCGCGGCAGCGCGCCAGCTGGAGCCTTGCATCTCTGAAGATGTCCATATGGCGCTGCGCTTTCCGCAGGATGGCCAGGTCGAGAATCGCCGTCTGGTTAGTGCCTTGACAGCCTCAGCACAAAAACATGGCGTCAGAATTGAAACAAGCGTTACAGTCCAATCCATTCGATGCACAGGAGATCGAGTTGCAGGGGTTGAAACTTCACGTGGCTTTGTGGATACGCGTAATATTATCGTGGCCGCGGGCGCCTGGACGTCGTTCCTAAGCACAGACAAAGCATTGCCCCAGATCCGCATCGAACCAATTCGCGGGCAAATGATCTGTTTTGACTGCAAGCCCCCAATTGCGCAGCATGTCATTTACACCAGACGTGGTTACCTGGTGCCGCGAAGAGATGGCCGGTTGCTTGCCGGCTCAACGTCCGAAGCAAGCGGTTTTGACAAACGAGTTACAGCGGCGGGCATGCATTCAATTCTATCCGCAGCGCTCGAAATATCATCGCGGACTGCGCAGCTTTCATTCACTGACAGCTGGGCTGGTCTGCGGCCACGTGCGCCTGACGGTTTGCCAGTGCTGGGGCCTTGTGCTGAAATTAGGGGCCTGTTCTACGCTACCGGACATTATCGTAACGGCATCTTGCTGGCCCCCATCACGGGCGAATTGATTGCCCAGGCGATAACGGAATCGTCGGTTTCAACGTTGATGGAACCATTCAGCCCCAACCGGTTTGCAGCTGTGGGTGTAAATTGATGAGGGAGTTAAGTACACATTGTAGGGGCGCCACTCTGTGGGCGCTCCCCCTCCAGAATATTGCTCTGGGGCGACCACGGAGTGGCGCCCCTACAAGGCTTACCGGTATTACCTTCCTGATGGCTTGTCTTCTGTTCGGGTCGGTTTCGGCATCTTCGCAATCCGCGGATATTGGCGGTCCGGTTGAGAAGACCGAAATCCGAACCCCGCAGTCACTTTACGAGGAAGCGAACACTTACGCCAGCAAGAAGTTCCAGGAATTCTACAAGCAAGAACTGCCTTACGATGCGAAACTCGAGGGCAGAATCAGGCAGGAACAGATTGAGCTCGCCGCTCGTTATGCAACGGTGCTCGAGGCTCGCACGCTGACTGGGCAGGATTTCTACTATGCCGGTCTGCTGGAGCACATCTCCGGAAACTCGGACAAGGCCGTTGATTTCATGTCCCGCTTTCTCAGGACGAATCCGAAAGGCCTTCCAGCCCAGACGGCTCGAACAGTCTTTGTTGTTCACGCTATAAAAAAGAACCGAGCAGCAGACGCGGAGCGGATGGTCGAGGCCTACAAGCAGCATGAACCACAGAACTATGAGGAGTTGTTTGGTATGGAACGACTCCTATGCGAGGCCTTCAAGAAAAGCAAAGAGTATGAACGAATGGCCCTGCATGCCGAGGGGATGTTGCGCACCGCCAAGCTGGTCAGCGAGTCGAAAAATATCGCGAACGGGAAGCGCGATGAGATGTTTGTGACTGCTGCTTCGCTTGTTGCCGAAGCTTACCAGCAAGCGGGCCGCAAACTCGATGCCGTGCGGGCGATTGAAGAGTTACGCAAACTAGCCATCAACCTGCCATCGGGAAATCTCTACAAGCTGGCAAGTAGACGGCTCACGCTTCTGGATCCTACTGGCGAGCTGCGCAAGTCGTTTCCCGAACCGGTCGGCGAATCATCCCCACCGGAGATCGTCGCTACGCAATGGATCGAGCAGAAACCTGTAAAACTCCTGGACCTTCATGGCCAGGTAGTATTGCTGGATTTCTGGGCACCCTGGTGTGGTCCATGCCGCTTCACGCTGCCGCGGCTTCAGCGCTGGCACGAGGCGTACAAGAGTCAGGGATTGGTGATACTCGGTTTGACCAGCTATTCTGGAGAGGCCGAGGGAAGGAGGGTCACAAAAGAGGAGGAACTCGCCTATCTGCGAGATTTCAAGAAAAGGAACCGTCTCCCTTACGGTTTTGTTGTCGCAGATTCATCGATAAACGATCTTAATTATGGCGTCTTCTCCATTCCGATGTCATTCTTGATTGATCGTCGTGGCGTTGTTCGTTTCATCTCCGTGGGTGCCAGCGAGGAGGAAATTTCGAATCTGGGAAAGATGATTAAGAAGTTGCTTGATGAACCGGTAGGGACGAGCGACCGTGAGCGACGGGCAGGCGGAGTTCAGTGACGTTGGCGTTCTTTCATTTCGTGAGCTTTTGTGTGTTTTCGTGGATCGTCTCTTATGCAGGAGAAAAACAGGTCCACGAAATCACGCTAAAGTACACGAAAAATGGTTCACATTATGAAGGCAGCGGTGAATTTTTAGATGCAGAGTTCGAACATTAGTATAGGGATTGCGTTCCTGGCAGGTATTCTCTCGTTTCTATCTCCTTGTGTGCTGCCTTTGGTGCCTGGCTACGTTTCATTGATGTCAGGTGTGAGTATTGATCGATTGAAGGAGAGTGGCTCCTCTGCGGCTCGCAAGGCAGTGGTCCTCAATTCGCTGGCCTTCAATGTCGGACTCTCGATCATCTTTCTTGCCCTCGGAACAACCGCGGGCCTGGTCGGAGCGGCGATCACAAGCAGTGCCGTAGTGCGTATTGTCGGTGGCCTCATAATCATTGCCTTTGGTCTGCAACTGATTGGATGGCTGAAAATCTCCGCGCTATACAAGGACACTCGATTCTTTTCGAACAAGAGCCCCCGCGGAGTCCTCGGCTCACTGACGCTCGGGATCGCCTTTGCCGCTGGCTGGACTCCATGCATTGGACCGATTTTGGGCGGCATCATCGGATTGGCAGCTACGAGTGGTGGCTGGCGCAGTGGCCTGGTTCTATCAGCGTTCTATTCAGTCGGGCTGGCAGTGCCGTTCCTTTTGACGGGCCTGGGGATCAATCAGTTCCTGGCGTTCTATGCAAAGTTTCGCCAGCACCTTCACAAGGTAGAGGTCGTTTCTGGCGTGATCCTGATTCTGGTGGGATTTCTGGTGATGAGCGGACAGTCAACGTTACTAGCGAGTTCCTGGGTTGCGAAGTGGTTCCCCAATGCTGAAGGTTGGATAAAAGTTGCACCGAGCGCCACCATGAGTCCCGCGGCGGGCACGGCTGAAAACAAGGGCAGTTATGAGCCGGCGCCCGACGTGCAGTTTGAAACTCTTGACGGCAAACCGTTTCGCTTGAGCGAGGCGCGCGGTCAGGTCGTTTTGCTTAATTTTTGGGCCACCTGGTGCATTCCCTGCCGCGAAGAGATCCCGATCTTAAATGCCATGCAGCACGACCTGGAGGCCAAGGGGTTGAAGGTGGTTGGAGCTTCACTGACTGACACGGCAGCAGGCATAAACGACTATCAGAAGGAAGTGCGCAGATTTGAGTACGAAGTTGTAGTTGGCAGCAGCGACGCGGAAGCAAGATTTGGTGGCACACCTTTGCCAACGACCTATCTCATAGATCGGCAGGGGAGAATTCGGCAGAAGATCATTGGCGCGCGTGATAGGGCAGGATGGGAAGCAGTTGTAAAGCCTTTGCTGGAAGAAGCGCCCGAAACCGCAAAGATTCAATAACCGCCACGGAGAAAGTACTTGTGATTAGATCAGTTGTAATCTTCTTTCTTGTCCTGGTAATGGCGCCTGCGTTCGTAACGGCGCAAGACAGCCATGAATACTCTCCACTTGAGGAGAAGACCATCAATTACAAGAACTGGAGTTTGACTGAACTAAAGGATGACAAAACGTTGGATCTGCGTTCCATCGTTCAGGGAAAAAAACTTGTCATGGTAGTTTACTTCGCACCATGGTGTCACAACTGGCGCAATGAAGCTCCTGTTGCCGCCCGGCTGTACGAGAAATATAAGGCGCAAGGGTTTGAGGTGATTGGCGTGAGTGAGTACGCCACGCGTGACGATGTGCGGAATTTCTTTGGTGTCGCAGGATCGCCCTACCCCATAGTTACTGAATCCGAGTCACGTGAGGATCGTGACAAAACCGCCCATTTTGGCTACCGGCAAAGCACGGGCGACACCCGCAAGTGGGGTTCGCCGTGGAACATTTTTCTCGAACCGGCCAAGCTGACAAAAGACGGCGACGTAGTGGCGGAACAGGCGTGGGTGGTAAATGGTGAGTTGATTGAGGATGAGGTTGACAAGTTTATCTCCGAGCGCTTGAAGACGATGAGCGCTGCCGCAATTGAACCCTGCAAAAACTAAATGAATGAAACTTCGCCTGCTTTATCACGGTCATTGCTTTGATGGCGTCGCCTCGGCTGCCACCTTCTCACGCTTCTATAAAGAGCAGATCCATCCAGAAGCCGATATTGCATATACTGGCTTGCTCCATCGCCCGGGTACGCTCTTTGATCTCGACATGTTTGATGGCGACGAAAATGCGATTGTCGACTTCAAATACGCGGCGTCGGAGCGACTCACCTGGTGGTTCGATCATCATGAATCGGCGTTCCTCACCCTCGAAGATGAAGCCCACTTCCGCGCCGACCAGTCGGGCCGCAAGTTTCTCGATCCAACCAGGAAATCGTGCACTGAATACATCGCCGATACTGCACGCGTGAAATTTGGCTTTAATGACACGCCACTAAAATCTTTGGTGCATTGGGCGCATATCATCGATGGGGCGCTTTACGAGTCTCCGGCGCAGTGCGTGGAACTGAAAGAACCGGCGCTGCAGTTGATGCAGGTGATCGAAGCCGATCCTGACGACTCTTTCATCGAGCGCTTGATCAGGGAATTAATGAAGAAACCGCTTGAGGACGTCGCTCAAAGCATAGAGGTGCAACGCCGGTTTCAGCCAATTCTCCAGCAGCACCTGGAAACGCTGGTGACTATCAAAGAAAAAGCTTCGTATGCCAATGGCGTAGTGCAGTTTGATCTGGTGGACAATGGCTACGAGGGATTCAATAAGTTCATCCCCTACTATCTTTATCCTGAGACGACATATTCAGTCGCCCTCACGCTCGCGCCACAACGTCTAAAGATTTCAGTGGGTTCAAATCCCTGGGCGCCGCAACCACGCACTCACAATATCGCCAAGATTTGCGAACGCTACGGTGGTGGGGGGCACGCTGTAGTTGGGGCAGTCTCGTTCAAGCCTGATGAGGTGGAAAAGGGACGCACCGCGATGAGGGAGATCGTGGCCGAACTCTCACATGCTCCTCGCTCGGTCGACTAAAAGCAGATCCACTAAATCACGTCGAGTAGAGAGGAGGCGCGTAGTTGAGTAGGTCAGTGGCTTCCGATGTATCAGCTCTTTCGAGCGGCGTGGCAAATGGCCACCAGACCATACAGCACGTTTCCTCCTCCCTCTCTAAAATTCCGTACGGTGGGTTTTCCCCAGTACGGCTTCAAACGGGAAGTCCACGGCGACCTTCGTCGAGTAGTACCCACTCGTGCTTATACGCCGTGCAAGTGCGACCCTCGGACCCTTATGGCCATTACTGGCATGTTAAGCGGGCCGTCTGTCACCGCACCTCCCGCCCAGAGGCCCTTGGCTCGCCAGCGGGTTATGTTGTCCCGCCAGGTCAGCGCTTACTATGGCCTCATCCGAGACTCTGGTCTCCTCCCGCCGACTTATGCTTTATACGGCGAGTCTCTGTGGCCCAACTACTTCCCACTGGGAGACCAGAGGTTCCCCAATTTACTCTGCGTGTCTGTAACCCACGTGCCGCACTCCGTACCCCGGTGGACTGTGCGATTGCTCATGACTGTTACTTCACCGCACATACTAGCCTTCGCCATTTTCGTACTGGCTCGG
>DATEUF010000078.1:0-3223 GCA_035283325.1 Pyrinomonadaceae bacterium
AACTATTCGGTCGAGTTCCGCGGGAATCTCTTGATTGAAACTGCTCGGCGGTTTCGGCTCGGTCGTCAGGATCGCCGCGATCACATCGCTGGTGGTTTCGCCCGCAAACGGCGACTGTCCAGCGAGCATTTCGTACATCACCACGCCTATGCTGAAAACGTCCGTGCGCGCATCGACCTCCATGCCGCGCGCTTGTTCGGGCGACATGTACGCAACGGTGCCCACGATCATTCCGGCTTGCGTCTGCACCTGCATCCGCGTTTCGGCCTCCGCGTCAAGCGGAGTCTGTTCGACCAGTTTCGCCAAGCCAAAATCCAACACCTTCACGATGCCGTCGCGCCGCAACATGATGTTCTCCGGCTTGATATCGCGATGGACAATCCCAACGCCGTGCGCTGCGGTGAGCGCGGACGCAACCTGAACTACAATATCGAGAGTGTCGCTCAACTCGACGCCTCCGCGGCTCATACGTTCGCGCAGCGTCTCGCCGTCGATGAACTCAGTCCCGATGAAGTGACCTGAAGCTGTTTCGCCGATCTCGTGAATGGTAATGATGTTGGGATGGTTCAACGAAGAAGCGGCTCTCGCCTCTTGCACAAAGCGCTTCATTCGATCCGGGTGAGCAGCAACATCAGCGGGCAAAATCTTCAGCGCAACTTTGCGCTCGAGTTTCGTGTCCTGGGCCAGATAAACCTCGCCCATCCCACCCTCGCCGATCTTGGAGACGATGCGGTAATGCGACAGAGTGGAACCGACTCGCAGTTCTTTATTCATCTGATTCAAATTCACTGCGGCAGATTCAGGCGTCTCAGCATCGCTTTGAATCGCGGGTCGTCACGCAAATCGTCAAGTGCCGGTTCAACCGCAAGCACACTAACAAATGATGAATGTTCGGCAATATCTCTTTCCAGCAAAGCAAAAGCTTCTTCTTTCTCGCCAAGCGCGGTGTAGGCCATTGCCAAACAGTAGTTCGGAACATACCGTGTCGCCGATTCCGACTTTAGTTCTTCCACTAATTTCAGGGCATCGGCCCGCCTGCCCGACTTTGCCAGTGAACGAACAAGAAAGGCTTTCGCATATGGGTCATCGTTCAATGCGAGTGCCTTACGATACTCGGCGATAGCTTCCGCATACATCCCCTTGCCGTCATACGCGTAACCTAAAGTGTAAAGCGCATTGAAAAAATTCGGGTCGAGCGACAAGGCACGTTTCGTTTGTGCTATCGCTTCGTCATAACGTCTAGCGTAAACGAGAGCAAGCCCCGCATCCGAGCTAATTACGGGCGAAAGTGGGTCGAGTTCTTCAGCACGTTTCATTTCGGGAATGGCTTCATCAAACCGCTGCAACACCGTGAGGAGGTCAAGTCCAAGCCAATGGTGTGCGGTTGCATAATTCGGGTTGAGTTCGATGGCACGGCGAAGTTCCTTTTCGCCGCCTGCCCTGTCAAACTCAAAAAAGAGTAGATATTTTCCGAGTGCCGCGTGCGCTTCCGCCAGCGAGTCGTCAATCTCCAACGCCCGCAAAGCTGCCGCTTTCGCCTGTGGCATACTCGCTTTTGGCGAAGCGATGCCGTAAAACGAAAACAGGACATAAGTCTGAGCCGAACCTGAATAGGCGAGGGCATAATTCGGGTCTTTCTCAATCGCTTGTTTGAAGAATTCCGCCGCCTGTTTGAGTGCTTCGATAGTTCGCTTGTTCCATTGAAAACGACCTTTCAAATAAAGCTGATAGGCTTCGGGGTTGACGGTGTAATTCTTTCCAATGTTCGCTACTTCCGCGCCTGAAAGTTTGGTTTTCAGTTTGTTTGAAACATCCCGGGCAATCTCACTTTGGAGTGTGACAAGGTCGGTTTGTTTGCGATTGTATTGCTGACTCCACACAACCTTATCCAATGCGACATCGATCAACTCGACGAAAAGCGACAACTCCTGTCCGCGTTGGACAACTCGTCCGTTCAGGATCGCCTGCACGTTTAGCTCTTTGCCTATGGTCTGCGGATTTGTTTCCTTGCCTTTATAGCGGAAGACAGACGAACGCGGTTTGACATTCAGATTCGGCAGTTGTGACAAACTACTGATGAGAGTTTCAGTCATCCCGTCGGAAAGATACTCGACATCAGCATTACCACTCTCATTAACGAACGGCATCACCGCGATTGACTCGATAGCGACTTGTGTAGTTCGCGCGCGCAGATAAAGTCCGAGACCGATTGCGGCGCCGAAAAGCACCAGGACCACAATTGTTGCCGCAAGTTTGTGTTGTTTCACTCCGGAGAAAATGTACTCGGCGCTCGACGCGGGCGGGTGTGACGCAGTGCTCTCCGCGCGCACGTCATCGTCTGTGCTACCTGGCGCGCCGCTGGTGGTCGTGCTCGTTGACGGCGCCACCGAGCGTTCGAGGTCGCTCACGCCCTTCATCTCTTCTAGCAATTCTTCGAGGTCGTTGGCCGTGTCGCGAATTGTCTGATAACGCTTCGCCGGCTCCTTCGCCAGGCACTTGCGGATGACATGCTGCAAGTCCGGCGAGGCCGCCGGATTAAAGTCAGTGATGGCTGGCGCCGGCTCGTAGATGATCTTGTGCAGCGTGTCAACGATTGAGTCTCCAGCGAACGGTATGCGACCAGTGGCTGCTTCATAGAGGATGCAGCCGAAAGAGAAGATGTCGGAGCGCTGGTCGACTGGTTTCGCTCTTGCTTGTTCGGGAGACATGTAGCCAACCGTCCCCATAACAACCCCTGGTGTCGATTGCTGCACCGGCATCATCGCGGTCGCGGCTTCGCCCATTTCCGCCGCGCTCTCCGGCTTCGTCTCAAGCAGCTTTGCCAGACCGAAATCCAGAATCTTCGCGTGGCTGTCACTCGTGATCATGATGTTGTCGGGTTTCAGATCACGATGGACGATGCCGGCAGCATGGGCTTTCGCCAGTCCTTCAGCTACCTGAAGCAAGTGCTTGAGAAGAGTTCTAAGATCGCTTTCTTCGTCGTGAATCTTCGCGCGTAGTGTTATGCCGTCGACAAACTCCATCGCGATGAAGTTCGTCCCATCAGCTTCACCAATCTCGTAGATGTGCGCAATGTTCGGATGATTGAGCGCCGCAGCGGCCTTCGCTTCCTGAACGAAACGACGCATACGATCCTCGTTCGCGCCGACGTCGGCCGGCAAAATCTTCAAGGCAACCTTGCGATCAAGTCTTGTGTCCTGCGCCAGATACACCTCACCCATCC
>DATEUF010000079.1:0-40546 GCA_035283325.1 Pyrinomonadaceae bacterium
ACGAAGCGCCGTCGCGGGCCGGGACATGATTGGGTAATCATCAAAATGGGTACTGCGGGTCAGATCAAGCGGCTGGAAGTCGATACCTCATACTTCAAGGGTAACTTTCCGGAGAGTTGTTCGCTGGAAGCGTGCAGCGTCGGCGATCTGCCACCCGATCACTTGACCGATCCGTCGGTGGCCTGGAAGAGTGTTTTGCCGCGTACCAGACTGCAAGCGCACACGCGACATTTCTTCAGCGACGAAGTGTTGGATGCCGGAGCGGTATCACACGTAAAGTTCAACATCTTTCCGGATGGTGGAGTTAGCCGCTTGCGCGTTTATGGAACCATATCGGATTAGCGAACTCGAAGGGACATTATTGGAATCAGGCCTGAATCGGCTGAATTCTTTATCTGCGGATGAAGCGCGTCTGGCGCTGCTCGCTTGTTGCGGCTCGCGTCGGTGGGCTGAGGAAATTGCTGATCACCGGCCTTTTTCCACATTCGAGAATCTGGACACATGCGCTAAAACTGTCTGGTGGTCATTAGCCAGTGAAGACTGGATGGAGGCCTTTCTCAGTCATCCAAAGATTGGTGAGCAAGAAGCTCAAGCTACTAAGTCCGAGGCAACTCGGAGATGGTCAGCGCAAGAACAGGGTGGAATGGTCAATGCCAATCGCGAAGTGAAGCAAACGCTACAAGAGCTCAATCGCCGCTATCAGGAGAAGTTTGGTTATATCTTCATCGTCTGCGCAACCGGTAAGACTTCTGAAGAACTGTTGGCGATTCTTCGTAGTCGCTTGGATAATGATCCTGCCGCGGAGCTGAAACTTGCCGCAACCGAGCAGGCCAAAATCACGACGCTGCGTTTGCAGAAACTCTTGAATCAATGAGTACTGTCTCCACCCACGTCCTTGACACAGCGCGCGGGCGACCGGCAACTGGTGTTCACGTTACCCTCCAGATGCAGAATCCGGATGAAACCTGGTCCATGCTCGCCGAGGCCTGGACCGATGAAGACGGACGCGTGAAACCATTCTTTCTGGTGGAAACCCACCTGCACCCCGGCACTTACCAACTGCTCTTCGATACTGAAAGTTATTTTTCCGCACTAAATATTGAGTGCTTCTATCCGCAAGTAAGTGTGATCTTCAAGCTCGATGATGCGCCACAGCATTATCACGTGCCCTTACTGATCAGTCCTTTTAGCTACTGCACTTATCGAGGAAGCTAGGTGCATGTAACGCAAACTGTTAGTTTGCGTTCGCAAGCTGACAGCTTGCGTTACTGCCATGTCCATCGACCCCACTCTGAGCGAATGGCTAAACCTGATTCTCCGCTGGCTGCACGTCTTTGCAGGCATCATGTGGGTGGGTACGACCTATTATTTTACCTGGCTGGACGCGAGACTAACCGAAGAAGAAAAAGCCATGGCAAACACCGGGGCACCGGCCCAGGTGTGGATGGTCCATAGTGGCGGGTTTTACACCGTCGAAAAGCGAAAAGCACCCGACCTCGCATCGCGAACCCTGCACTGGTTCCGCTGGGAAGCCGCAACCACATGGCTGAGCGGCGCGGCCCTGCTAACCGTCGTTTACTACCTTGGTGGCGGCGCTCTGATTGATCAGGACGTCAGCAACATAACGCCAGCGGCTGCGGTGGGTCTGGGAATAGGATTACTAGTCGTAAGTTGGCTTGTTTACGATCTCTTGATGTTATCGCCGCTCGGCAAGAACGAACGGGGCTTTGCGGTAGTGGCCTTTGTAATTGTAGTGATAGAAGCTTATGGCCTTGCGAGGGTTCTCAGCGGTCGGGCGGTCTACATTCACATCGGAGCGATGTTAGGCACGATCATGGCAGCCAATGTCTGGGTTCGTATCCTGCCGGCTCAACGAAAGATGATCACCGCGCTAAAGGAAGGAATAAAACCGGATGACGCCCTCTCCGCACAGGCAAAGCTGCGCTCGAAACAGAATACCTTCATGGCCGTGCCGGTAGTCTTTCTAATGATCAGTAACCACTTTCCGGGGATCACTTATGGAGAACGCTACGGGTGGGCCATCCTCGCGGGTTTGGTATTGGCGGGTTGGGTCGCGGCTAAGTTCATCCGCCGCGCGTGATTCTTGGAGTGGGTACTTGTCACCGCAAGCCGCCGGTCTGAAGCCGGCGGGATTGGTTACGATCCAGCCTACTTAACCGCTCACCTGAGGCCCATTGTGAATGGCACCGGCTTCAGAAGCTGTGAAAAAATTTGGTTGTAGGCTTCATAGGAAGAAATCTCTCAGGTGGGGAAGGGGGCAAGGCAGGCTTCGTGTAAGAAAAGAGGCTAGTGTCAGTCTGCCGCCGCCCCCGCTAAGTTGCATAGGCGCTACAATGATTTAACCAGTAACGGAGATGTTTTTCTCATCAGGGAGATTATGCTTTTTTACCTGCAAATTGTTTGAGCCTGAGTAGTTAATTCCATAAATGAGTGATAATCAATCTTGAGCGGGAGCGGCGGCAGACTGAGACTGGCCTCTTTCCTTGCACGAGGCCTGCCTTGCCCCCTTCCCAACCTTAGAGATTTCTATCCTATGACTTCTCCCTTTCAACTTGCAAAATTTTCACAGCTTCTGCAGCCGGTGGCATTCCCAATGGTCTCAGGGGAGCAGTTCGATAGGTTGGATCGGAACGATCCACCGGCTGAAGCCGACGGCATACAGTGACTTGTCTCCGCCTTTCTTAACTCGCGACCACACATAACGTTACCAGTAGCAAATCGCCAATAAGGCGGCGCACTCCAAAATCATTTTGCTAGTGGGAAGACTGGTTCTATATCGACTGGTACCTCACTCAACCGATCAAGTGCATCCTTCATTGCGGGGCGGATCACCGCGTATTTCTCCAGAATGTCCCGGGCTTTATCGTAAGAGCCTTCAGCTTGCAGCGTTAGTATTTCCTGAGTGAGGGCCCGCACTGCTTCCTTAATCTTGGATCGATCGACACTAAAAGTTCGAGTTCGTTCGTCAAACTTGATTGCTCCTTGATCTGAGAGATAGTTGAATTGCAGCGCCACCCCCTTGCCGTGGGCTTCAGTAATCCCGAAACGTACAGAGCGAAACATGCTTGCGAGAAAGGTTGTATAGAAAGAGTTCTCCATGCTCTTTTCCACTACGCCTTTATCGATCAGATACTGCAAAGCCCAAAGACCAGTGATATCGGCCTTTGCCTCCTCGAGCGCCGAAGAGAGCTCTTTGAGCTGTTTGCGAACTGTGGTCTCCTCGCCGGCGACTGTGATGTTGTGTGGCCCAAGGCCATGCATCAATTCGTGGGCCAGGATATGAGTAAAGAATGGTTCAAACTGTACTCCGTCACGGTCTGCGGTCGGCAATACGAGAGATGAGATCGGTATCAGGGTTTTGCGGAATTTCGCCTCCTGCACGTTCTTCAACATCACGCGCTTGGAACCTTTCTCTTTCACCACGCGCTCATCATTGGGAAGATTGAATGCTGCCGTTTGCACTCCGCTATTACCCTCTCCCGAACCGAATACTTCATTGACCACTAGAATAGGGGAAGCTGCGCCCAGCTTTGGATTGCGGTATTTCGGATCCAGCGGGAGATTGTTTTCAAGCTCCTGCAAATACTGGCTGAAGCGGGCCAGTTTCCCCGACTCCGCTTCATCACGCAGGGTCACGTAAGCTTCGAATGCTGCTTTATAGCTGAACAGTTCGTCTTCATAAGTTTCATACGGCCCGATTGTCACATCGATGGGGGAGTCGAGCTCCATCCAGGCGACATCGCTGTCATAATAATCGTTTGAAAGAAACGCATCGGCACGTTTGTTCAGAAAAGTTTTGAGCGTCTGATTGGTGGTTAGTGCGGCGGCTTCGCGCAGAAGTTTGGCGCCGGGTTTGAGAAACTCGGCGTAGGCTTCGCTATAAGGCACCGTGATCAGTCCCTTATCCGCGCCACGACGAATGAGGTAGAAGAAACCAGTCGCATTCTGCTTTTCCGCTTCCGAAAGTTTCTGCAACCACGAGTTAAACTCGTCCTTTGTCATGTCGTCTGGATAATAGTTCGCCTGTGGCGGCTTCTCTCTAGGCACGCCTTCGATAAACGGCTCATTGTTATCGAGCCGCGACCACGGGCCATCATTGATCAGAAAGTAGTGTAGTCTCTGCCGACCCAAAACCGTTTTGTCGGCCTCGAGTTTCTGCTTCAGTGCTTCGTTCCCACTCCAGACTTGCCGTAAGAACAAAGGATCCAGTAGTTTCGCGGCGGCAATTATCTTTCGCAGAGCCTGGCGGTCTGCCGGGGCAAGTCGAGACGTGTCGGCGGTAAGCACCGTCGGCGCAAAACGTGCAGTCTTCTTTGCCAGGTCCGGGTCTCCGGTCGTCCGGACCTTCAAATTCTGTCCGGCGGCCGGGGCAAGCACGAGAGAAAAAACCAGACTCAATAACAAGGGTGCCTTGTAAAGTTTCATGAAACTCCTATGGGCAAATTACTGCGCCAGGGGTGAAGCCTCTCAGGTCGAAAACTCCAATTAAAAGTGGCAGTGCTATTGTTGAAAAATACTCGCAGCAGCACAGGCGAATCCAGGCAGGGCCGACGAGGTTAGCTCATCCGTATCTGAAAACTTGTTAACCAGATCCAAAGTTTCTTCGTGTAGGTGATAAACCTCTATTGCTTGTTCCTCAAGATCGACCAGCCAGTACTCGTGGACGCCATATCGGGCATACAGTTGCCGCTTGGCAACGCGATCTCGTCTTATGTTTTCGGCGCCAGGTGAGAGAATCTCAATAACGAGATCCGGGGCTCCTGTGAGCCGCTCGCCAGAGACAATCTCTTCTCGCCGTCCATGCCGGAAAAATACAATATCGGGAATTACCCCACTAAGTTCGCTGAGAATCAGTCCAGGCGTAGCAACCACCACTCCGAGCGGGCTGTTTTCCAGGTAAAGCCGAACCATGTAGACGAGTTTTGTGGACACCTGCTGGTGGGTGAGGCCGGGTGCGCGAGAAACGAATAGTTCTCCTTCTATTACCTCGTAGCGATTGCCATCATCGGGCATAGCTTCAAGGTCGGCGACCGTCATGAGAGGTTCAATGTTCGTTGCCATTGAGAACTCCTGATACTTCTGAGGTTATAGTAGGTAATACAAATCTTAGCACAAGCCCTCGGACCTCAGCGACGTGCGGGAAGAGGGCTAAGATTAGCATTGCTTAGAGACTTTGTCGGTTGGTCAAGATTCTAATAAAGGAGCCGGAGCGCAGCTCGGCCACTGTCAGCCCAGATAAATCAATGGCTTCTTCTTCAGTTATGGCTCCGCAGTTGATCGCTCGCAGGAAGTGATTCAGTAAGCCTTGTCCTGTTGCCGCATCGTCGAAAACGTCGCCCACCAACGTTGCTTTTGCGGCCTTCTCGACGAAATTTCGCAACCGCTCAGAGGCGGCATCGAGACCTTGAAGAAAGAAGGCGTAAACCGCAGCAAAACGCGTGGGCAATTGTGCCGGATGCAGATCCCAACCCTGATAAAATCCGCTCATGAGAGAATGCTGGATGTGGTCGTAGTGTAATTTCCAGGCTCGGTGAACGACGGCACGGTTCTCTTCAATCTGTTCGGCAGTAAGCGGCGCGCCGCCTTCCTGGAATTTATGCGGCGCCACCGGCATGATGTTGGTTGCCCCATCAGAAAGCCAGATACCCTTGCCGGCAAAAGCTACCTGCATCATGTTTTTTGCGAAATCGCATGCGGGATGCATCATGTGCTGATGCACCGCCGTTATGCTGCAACTCGCAGTATAGTCGTAGGTGCCGAAGTGCGCGGCGGTACAGCGCCCCCTGGCAGCGGCCAGCAAAAGCGGCAAATTTATCTTGCCTTGAGCGTTAATGATAGATTGGGGCGTCTCGATCATCATCTCCAGCTTTAGCGCCCCCGAACTCAACCCGTTCTCTTTTTCCAACAATTCAAACAGATCAACAAGAGCGGCAACCTGTTCACCAATCGTGATTTTAGGGAGGGTGACGACAAAATTGTTCGGCAACCGGCCGCCGCTTTCCGCCAGCAGCGTCCCGATAAAAATGTCGAGCGTGCGAGCGCTGCGTTCACGCAACTCCTCATTGAACGGCTTGATGCGAATTCCAATGAAAGGCGGCAACGTGGCTTCCGCCATTCCCCTGGCTACCTCAAGCGCCGCCGAGGCTGCGTGACCGTCCTCTTCCTCATCCGGGCGGTTGCCGTAGCCATCTTCAAAGTCGATACGAAAATCTTCTACTGGCTCTCGCTGCAATTTCTCATTGACCCGCTTATAGATCGTGTGGGCGAGCCAGGAAGGCGAGTTTGCGCGCCGCAGGACATCAAGATCTTGATTGATTATAGAAACTAAATCGCCGGCCATATCCTGTGAATCGGGTAAGCGGTTCGCGCCGGGGAAGCCAAGGACCCTTCCAAAGGTCAGGAAATCAGGGGCAAACTGGTCCAATGCCCGCCGTGCCAACGCACCTAAACGTTGAGCTAGGTCTGACTTGAAAAGGTGGGCGCCTCCGTAGACAGTATGCACCGGTTGCCGCCTGCCGGTTTCTCCCGGATAATCTTCCATAAAAGCTTTGTTGGCTTCTGCCAATGGTGACATCAAAGCCCGCAAAGCAGCGTCAGAAAGTGACGTTTTCATGTGGTTGCCTCGAAAAGCTTGATTAGAAGGTAAGCTTCGACTTTATTACAGGCTTAGATAAAGTCAAGTACCGCTGCGATTTTCAGGTGATGCTAAAACTGGCAATTGACTGAGTTCTCCGGCGGGCTATAATCCAGACGCACTGGCCCATCGCATCTATAGTTTCCGAGTAATGGACAAGACAACTCTCTTCCAATGACGAGGAGGTAATTGCTCAATGCGCAACATGAAGAGTCTGTTCCCACGAAGAATCCCGTCCAGCAATCTGCAAAGTCATCTTCCAGGAATCGTTCTATTCAGTATGCTCGCGTTCGCTTTGACATTATTGGTTTCCAACGCCGTAGCTGCACAAACTTTTCGGGGCACGATTCTTGGGACGGTGATGGATCCTAATGGCGCAGTTGTCCCTGATGCGACCGTAACAGGAAAGAACGTAGGCACTGGCATCGAACGGTCGACTGTGACTGATACTTTCGGAAACTACTCACTCTCCGAATTGCAGACTGGTACATACGAAGTAAGGATTGAGAAGACGGGCTTCCAGAGCACAACCGTAAAGGGCGTCATCGTCGAGGTTTCGGCTGAGAAGCGTGTTGATGTCACCCTGCCGGTGGCGGGTTCCCAGGAAATGGTAGTAATCGCACCGTCAACTCAAGCTGAGACGACCACCAACACACTCGGGGGAACAATTACCGGTAGCGAGGTCGCTGAGCTTCCGATCAACGGGCGCGACTTTACTAAGTTTCTAGTCCTGGTTCCCGGAGCGACGGGAGATCCCTCAGGCGCTACCGATTCACCTGGTTCTTTTGGCTTGTTCAGCGCCAATGGCAATCGCGGACGAGCCAATAACTACCTGCTCGACGGCACAGACATGAATGATGGTTACAGGAATCTCCCGGCGATTAATGAAGCAGGCGTTTTTGGCACACCAGCGACCATCTTGCCGCTCGAAGCAATTTCCGAGGCCGCAATACTGTCTAACTTCGAAGCAGAATATGGACGAAATTCGGGTGCAGTGGTAAACATCGTTACCAAGTCTGGCACCAACTCAATCCATGGTTCACTATTTGAATTCTTTCGCAACAACGCCCTCGATGCGCGAAACTTCTTTAATCCTAAGCCCGACCCGCAAACAGCCTTTCGTAATAATCAATTTGGCGGATCCATTGGTGGTCCTATCGTTCGAAACCGTACCTTCTTCTTCTTCGCCTATGAAGGCCAACGCGAGCGTGTCGGTCTCAACTCCACCGCCCGGGTCCCCGATCCGCGCGAGATTGCGGAACTGGGTGGTCCCACGAATCCAGTAATCACTCGCCTGCTCGCGCGCAACCCCTGGCCCTTACCCAATCGACCTCTGGCCCTGTTTGATGACAGCGGCGACCCGAACCTCTTCGTGACGACACGCGCGTTGAACGATGTGGACAGCCTCATTGCCAAGATCGATCATTCTTTTAACTCTAGAAATCAGATCACTGGCCGGTACTTCTACGGTAGCAGTGACCAATCTTTTCCCCTGGCGATCCTCGCCGGCAACGTTTTGCCAGGATACAACACCGTTACGCCCACCAAAGTACAGCTCGTCTCGATCTCATTTTTGAGAGTCCTCTCAAACACAAAAGTGAATGAGGTCCGCTTTGGTTATAACCGATTCGACGAAGGTTTTTTCCCCGAGGACAGCGACTTTGACCCCAGAAGTATCGGGCTGAACACCGGTATCGCGGGCCCGCAGGATTTTGGGCTGCCTTTTATTCGCATCCGAAATGATCCTATCGGGTCCATTGCGTCAATTGGCGCCACACTCTCAGTGCCGCGGGCGCGTGTTGATACGAACTGGCAAGCCATCGATAACTTCTCATGGAAACTTAATCGGCACGATCTGAAACTTGGTTATGAGTATCGGCGAACCTTTGTGAACGCGTTCTTTGACGCGGGTTATCGCGGCCGCTTGGATTTTGCTTCCCTCGCAGATTTTCTCTCCGGAACGCTTAGTGGCGGCCGCTCTGCCCGTGGTGATTCGCGCCGCGGCACTTTTCAGAACTCGCACGGAGCTTTTGTCCAGGACACTTTCCGGTGGCGACCAAAGATTACGTTCAACCTTGGAGTGCGTTATGACTATTTTGGAGTAATTGGGGAGGAGCGAGACCGCTTGAGCAATTTCGATCCGGCCAGAGGTCTCGTTCAGGTCGGTAGTGGATTGAATCAGCTTTACGAGAGCGACTGGAACAACTTCTCGCCACGCATTGGCATTGCCTGGGACCTTTCGGGTCGGGGCAAGACAGTTTTGCGGGCCGGCTGGGGCCTTTTCTACGACGCCTATTCGCAGGACTTCTTTGTCGGCCAACTTCCATTCAATACTTTCAATCCTGGGCCGGCATACAATCCCGCCGGGCCTTCGCCGATACTGTTCTCGTTTTCGACAATTCCCGTTATAGAAGAAGACGTCCAGATCTTCACTGACTTTCTAGACTCCGACGTTTTTGCCGTGGACCCACACCTCCGGACGCCCTATGTCCAGAATTATAATCTGAATCTGCAGCACGAGCTTTTCCGCAATGGTGTGCTTCAAATTGGGTACGTAGGCTCCAATGGAACTAAGCTCTTCCGTTACCGCGATATCAACCAACCTGTAAATCCGAGCGTTTCTACGGCCCGGCCTTTTGACAATGGACCATTTGCTCCCTCTGGTGGGACGTTCTTCTACGTCAATCAACTGGAGACCACAGCACACTCCAACTATAACGCCCTGCAGGCCAGCTTCACGTTGCGCAACCGACGCGGCTGGTCGTCAATGATCAATTACACGTGGTCACATGCGATTGACAACGCGTCAGACGGCCAGGATTACGTCGCTAATGCTACTCAGCCCGACAATAGCTATCGCACCGATCTGGAGAAGGCGAGCTCAAACTTCGACAACCGACATCGTTTTGTATGGAGCTTCGGTTACCGAGTACCAAACTTTGCCAAGGAGCATCCACATCTGGGCGATGGCTGGCAATTCAATGGTGTCGTCACACTGCGCAGTGGCAACCCTTTTCACGTAGTTCTGTTCGATGATTACAACGGCACTGGTGAGTTTTTCCCACGACCCGATCTTGTCGGCGATCCTTACATGGGCACGAGTGGTCCTGATCGATTCCTGAATCTATCGGCATTCAAGGTTCCCTGCACACTCGATGCTGGCTCTTGCCTCCCCGGCACTCAGCATTTCGGGAGCTTAGGACGAAACTCCTTGATTGGTCCCGGTTATCGCAACTTTGATTTTTCCGTCTTCAAGGTCACGCCTATTACCGAGCGGGTAAAGATCGAACTGCGCGCCGAGATCTTCAACATCTTCAATCACCCAAACTTTTCGTCACCTCTCCTTCCCGGGTTCTCTGCCGATGCAAGCTTTAACGGCATCGATCCCATTACGGGACGCGGCCAGGACTTCTTGCCAATTACGGTCACTCCCGACGTCGGTATTGGCAATCCGTTCTTAGGGGGCGGTGGTCCGCGCAATGTTCAATTGGCCGTGCGGCTCACGTTCTAATTTAAGTTCGATGAGTGCTCTAAACAGTGCCACAGGTCCGGCATTCCTTTTTGATTTGGATGGCACTCTCATTGATAGTGTGTACCAGCACGTGCTGGCCTGGCGGGAGGCATTAGAAGCGGGCGGCATCAAGCTGGCAGTCTGGCGGATTCACCGTCAGATTGGGATGAGCGGCGGTCTCTTCGTCAATGCACTGCTCAGGGAAACGGGACACAGTGTTACGGCGGCAGAAGCTGAACGCCTGCAACGCATTCACGCGGAAGCTTATAGTCGGTATGTCTCACAGGTGCGGCCATTGCCTGGCGCCATTGAGCTATTGGCCTACCTGACCGACGCGCGCGTTCCGTGGGCAGTGGCTACTAGTGGACGTCTGGAAAGCGCGAGCCTGTCACTACATTTATTGCGCATCAGCGCCGACGTACCCGTTATCACCCGAGACCAGGTACGACACGCCAAGCCAGATCCGGATCTTTTTCTGGCTGCGGCAGAGCGACTGGGCGTGGATATTAGTGACTCGGTGGTGGTTGGCGACAGCGTTTGGGACTTGCTGGCAGCAAAACGCGCGCGGGCATTGGGCGTGGGACTTCTATCAGGCGGTTATGGTCGCGAGGAGTTGGAACGCGCGGGCGCCTACCGAGTCTACAACGATCCGGCCGACCTGCTGTTGCATTTAGATGAGGTTGGCGTCAGGAGCGCTGAGTGAGTCAACCGAGCAAATATTGGAGTCCCCAACCTTTACTTCTGGGCTAGAAAAATGGTGTCGTACACGCAGCGAAACTTAAAACCAGCTTTGCGGTAAAATGCGTGTGCCGCGGTATTTCGTTCGTTGACTAGGATGCAGACCGAACGCGTGTGACGTAACAGCATCCGTGTCAATTGAGAAAGGCATTGCAGGCCGTATCCCTTACCACGCTCGTCAGGATCGACGTAAATCCCTTCAAGGTAATTCACGTCCGGCGTGTCGGAGACGATCTCCGTCTTGAACAAGAGTCGTCCGTCTTCGATTAATACCCATGTGCGACCCTGCTCGATGCGGCGCAGGCAACGTCGGCGAAAGCCTTCCGGATCAACCTCCAACGGGTTTACACCGCTTTCCTCAAACGCCATCTGCGCCTGTGCTGGCATAATGAGCTCAAGGTCACGAGCTGTCGCTCGGCGAAGCTCGAATACCTCCTCACGCACTGCGACCGGAGGTTTCAGCTCGAAGAGCAGCTCGCGGCAGGCGAGGCGCATTTCCTGGCCGTCTTCTGCGTAATGGCTCCAGAACTTAGAGATTCTCTCCTGCTCACCCATAATCATGTGCGTGCGCGTGTATGCTTGCGCCTGACGAGCGAGAGCCGCGAGTGCCCGATCCGTGCGAGTCTCTAAGAGAGTGGCATGACCTATGAGGCCGACTCCTTCCAACTCTCCGTCCTCTGTTCGGCAGCCATAAAAAGTGCCGCGGTTGTGCTCGCTGACTAACCCGTTATCGCGGATCAACCCGACCATCATCACTGTGTGGATGGGGCGCGCTGATAAGAACTCCATTACCTCCGCCCGGTGCTCTTCGCCGAGTGAGCTGACCGTGAGTTGTTCTGTCCCGCGAAGCAGTAGACCCGGTGGGACGGAAGTCATTCTCATTGCTGTGGCTGTTACCATGACGTTCTCTTCCCTTCTGATTACTGCATGCAGCTAGTGTTATCGCCCGTGACCAGCACCGTCTGCGCGATGGTGGTAAGGTCAGCCAAAAGCACTCCGTCGCTCAATAGCACACCGTCGCTTAGGAGCACTCCGTCGCTCAGCAATACGCCGTCACTCAGCAACACACCATCGCTTAGCAGGACTCCCGTACTCATGAAGAGCCAACCGTCACCGAGCAGGACGCCGTTGCTGGTCATAATGCTATCGGCAAGCAGCACACCATCGCTCAACAGCACGCCATCACTGAGGAGCACACCGTTTGATTCAAGCGTGCCATCAGCCAGCAACACTCCCAGGCCGTACACCTTCTGGTACTTCGTGATCAGGTTCGTGCCGCGGGCGTAGGTCTTGTCCATGATGATCCCCTGCGCCCATGGGAAAGAGGTGCCTGCAACTGTCGACTGCGGCGTCGGGGCCGCGGTGGTCAGAAGCGGTGAGCCGAGCGCTGTCGACGAAGTCAGGTCGGTGCGCACCAGTTTCGCAAGCCGCACGGCGCCTTCAATGTTCAATAAGCCGGCGCCCTGTTCCAAGGTGTTGAAGTTAGGCAGTTGCTGAGCCGTGTACATGAGGATCATTTTCACCATGTTCGGCGTCAGCTTTGGGTTGGCTTGCCTTAGGAGCGCAGCAGCTCCAGCCACAATCGGTGCCGAAGCAGAAGTGCCGTTGAGGTACATCTGGTTCATGTTGCCTGTCGGATACAGCCCCGTCTGCAATTCGGGATGCTGAGAGACCAATAGATTCTCGTATGACTGCGCGTAGATGAGTTTATTACCTGGCGCTACCAAATCGGGCTTGATCAGATTGTCGTAGTGCCTGAGCCCGCTCGCATCCGTTTGGTAGCTGCGCGTGGGCCCACGTGAACTGTAAGTGGCAACCTTGTCGTCGCTACGCGGGTCCGTTCCGAAAGCGTTGGCGGCGCCAACCGTGATAACCGAGGGGTCATTGCCGGGCGAATGGATGTGGCCGTAGACTTTCTTGCCTGCCGCATCTTTGCCATTGTTGCCGGCCGAGGCGACTACGACGATGCCGGCGTTTACCAGCTTACGCACCGCTAAACAGATCGGGTCGTTCTTGTAGGACGAGATGGCTGGGGCGCCAAGGCTCATGTTAACGACCTTGATGTTGTACTTTGTGTTCGTTCGATTGGTGTAAATCCAGTTGAGCGCGCTCAATAGCCCCGAGGTGGTACCTCTACCCTGGGAGTCCAAAACCCTAAGGTTGATGATGTTGGCGTTGGGCGCAATGCCGGTATATTTACCTTGCCACGGATCGCCGAGGCCGGCGGCGGCAGCTGCGACGTGCGTGCCGTGTCCGTAAGGATCGCCTTTCTCATTCTCCCCGGTGAAGTCCTGGCTGTAGAGGATGCGCGACGTCCCCTTGGGGTTTTTGAAGGCTTTGTGCTCGAGGTATATGCCGGAGTCGAGGATGACGATACCAATTCCCGTTCCATCGAGCTTTGTGCTGCTGCCTGCGACGGTCCGCACCGCCTCAGCGCCGGTCGTGTTTGTAAGGTGCCCAAAGACTTCTAGTGGTGCGTCGGTTGAAACGAACTCTACCTCTTCGTACGACGCAAGTTCGTCAACGACACTGATAGGCAGATCGACCGAGTAAGAATCGAGCTCGGCGAAATGTCCTTTGACTCTCACACCGCTGCGTTGGAATAGCGCGTTCAGAGGGCCACTTGGCGCCCCGTTAATCTGTAGAATGACGCTAACGGTCTCGTCGGTTTGTCCGCCACGAACGCGCTCGCGCAGATCGGGAGCGACCTTGTCAGGGACACGCCACGGCTCGTCAGCTCCGGTTGTTTTGCCAGAGTTGGCGCTGACACTACCGGCGACTAGCGCGCTCAGGCATAAGGAGAAAAGTAAGATAAAAGAGGTAAAGCGTATTAGTTTGAGGGAATTCTTTGGCTTCATTAGTGCCTCATTTCGGCAGCCGGACGATCTCACCCGCAGCGAGACTCCTGGCTTTGCGAACCCACATCGCTGTGGGGGTGCTCTTATCGGTTGAGGCCAATAGGGCGGCAACCACGTACGCTTGCAGCAAAGACGGTGCCATCAACATCTAAGAGCTGAATTCTCAGATGTACTGCAGGTTGTGAGTAATCGGCGCGAGGGGGAATCGGTCAAAGTTCCAAGTTGACCGGATTCAAATTGTCAGAATGATTGGTTGACTATTAATTCCGGGATTCGCTGGCAACGCATGTCTGAGGTATTGGTCCACGTTCCACTGTTTGGCGGGATAACCCTTCGGAAGACCTCCTGCGGGCCCGCCTCCAGTTTCTCCAACGTCTCGGTGGTTCAGCATCTTATTCCACACCAGACCCCTGTCAATCTACGCACAATCAAATTTCTATCAATTAGTTCTCAATAGCGGGCGGGAGAAGCGACTGGGATGGAAATCCTCTGTTGAATCAAAAGACACCAAACTAGCGCATACTACGAACGCCGAGAATTTGCACGATACAAATCTAGCTAGTATCACTCAGATAAGCGTTAGAGCGTGGTCGCCAAAATTGAGGGGTCCGAGTGTATTAACCGCAGCGAGCCGGATTGGCGCAGTACGTCGCGATGGATTGAAAGGGCGAGGAAGAGCCAGCGTTCTTGTGTCAAGAAAAACTGGCAGCGCATACGGGACTCGAACCCGTGATCTCTGCCTTGAGAGGGCAGCGTGTTAACCAACTACACCAATGCGCCGCACACAAACTAAGAAATTATAGAGGGCCGGTTGAAAGATAGGCAAGTTTCCGAGCGTGCCACACTACTCCGTATTGTTGCGTCGGACCACTGTTTTAGGGTCAATGGCGAACTTGTCGGTAGTGAAACCGCAGAAGGAGGCACTACTGCCGGGTCAAACTTCTGGGAAGCTGGAGCCCGTGATGCTATACTTTTCCTGTTCATCAACGGGCAGTGTCGTTGCCCTGCCCTGAATGAATTAGTCCTGAAAGTCTATGGCCAAACTCCTCGTCGATGGCGTCAACACTAAGCCTCAGCACGCCTCAAGCTCAAACTCTAAATCCCTCGAGGAATCTCATAAACGGAGAACTCAATGAACGTAGTTGTGTTGCGTGAGCTGCAGCCAGGCGAGGCACGTGTGGCTCTGATGCCGGAATCCGTACGCAAACTCGTTGCCTTGAAGGCGATGCTCCAAGTCGAATCGGGCGCCGGCCTCGGGGCGGCGCGGACGGACCAGGACTATAAGGACGCCGGCGCCCAGGTATCTTCCGACCGAACGGCGCTTCTTGAGGCTGCCGACGTTCTCGCCGTCGTCAACAGACCATCGGCGTCAGATTTCGAGCATCTCAAAGTCGGCGCCGTGGTAGTAGGCTTTCTCCGTCCCCTTGATGAACCGGCCGCGCTTGAACCAGCCTTGCATAGAAATCTGACCTCCTTCGCGGTGGAGCTGATACCGCGGATTACGCGCGCTCAGGCGATGGATGCGCTATCGTCAATGGCCACGGTTGTCGGTTATAAAGCTGTTCTGCTTGGTGCTGCAGAGATTCCGCGGATGTTCCCATTATTAATGACTGCTGCCGGCACTGTTCCGCCGGCACGTGTGCTCGTCCTGGGAGCAGGTGTTGCAGGTTTACAAGCAATTGCCACAGCCCGCCGGCTGGGCGCAGTGGTCGAGGCCTATGACGTCCGCGCCGCCGCTGGTGAGCAAGTGCTCTCTCTTGGCGCCACATTTCTCAAGGTAGATCTCGGGGGCATAAAGACGGAGGATGCCGGGGGCTATGCTGTCGAGCTCTCGGAAGAAGCAATGAACCGAGGACGCGACTTGATCGCTGAGCACGCGCGAACAGCTGACGTGGTGATTACTGCCGCGCAGGTTCCCGGCAAACGCGCTCCAATGCTGTTGACTGAAACGGCCGTTCGCGGCATGAAGCGTGGTTCAGTGATCATCGACTTGGCTGCTTCAACTGGGGGCAATTGCGCGCTAACCGAGCCCGATAAGAATGTCGAGAAGGACGGAGTAACTATCATGGCGCCGCTGAATCTGGCGGCCACCGTGCCGGTCCACTCAAGCCAACTCTATTCCCGAAACCTGACTGCGTTTCTTTCACTTTTGATCAAGGACGGCGAATTGCAGATCGACATGCAGGACAATGTTGTTGGCCCGTCTTGCGTTACGCACCAGGGCCAGGTTGTAAATCAACGTATGGCGGCACTGCTTGCCGCTCCGGTCAGCTAGTATTTTGAAGAGGAAGACGAAATGTCTACAGAAAACTTAATAACTGCTCTTTACGTCTTCGCATTGGCGGCGTTTCTCGGTTATCAGGTGATTTCGCGCGTGCCGCCGCTCTTGCACACGCCGCTAATGTCAGCTACTAACGCCATTTCCGGAATCTCTCTGGTGGGCTCAATCGTGACGGCTGGAGCGCACTACAACACGCTCAGCACAATTCTGGGCTTCACTGCAGTCGCATGTTCGACTACCAATGTCGTTGGCGGTTTTGTGATTACGGATCGCATGCTAAAGATGTTCAAGCGAAAGCCGACAGCGAATTTGCCGAAGGAAAAACCGACAGCCCAAATAGCATCCGCAGTTTCCACCGATTCAAACCATAAGAAATGAGGTTAGCTCCGATAGTTTTTGAATCTAAGAAATCTGCATCACAAGACGATTTCTCTCGTTTTTTTGGCGCAAGTTTTTGCAGTCGTATCATGCTCCAGCCAATAAGTGGGTCAGGTTGCACCCCGGAGGGGTGAAATGTTTATAGCCCGGACGCCTCCTACCCCTCCGACGCCGTTCGAAGGAGCGGAATTGTTCTTGAGTGTTGTCATTCTAGTTGACTTCCGCTCCTTCGAACGGCGCTGTTGCCCGGGATTGCCGTTCACCTATAAACATCTCACTCCAGACGGAGTGAAGCTGAATTGAGGAAGCATTAACCCCTAGATGCTGCTCCAGCCACGCTAAATGTCTTTTGGTTGCGGCTTCAGCCGCTAAGAAAACTTGTGGATTAATAGATCGTGCAAACCTACTTCATAGAATTCAGTTATCTGCTGGCATCGATTCTTTTCATTCTCGGGTTGAAGGGCCTGAGCCATCCCGAGACGGCGAAACGCGGCATGCACCTGGCAGAGTTTGGCATGCTGATGGCCATCATTGGCACTTTGATGCATCACGAGATCGTCAGCTACACCTGGATCATTACAGGTCTCGTAATTGGATCTCTGATTGGTTTGGCAATGGGTGTCTGGGTACCGATGACGGCGATGCCGCAACGAACTGCGCTCTCTCATGCGTTCGGCGCCTTCGCCGCTGCCCTGGTGGGGATCTCTGAGTTTTACCGCAGTGGCGGCCATCTTGAAACCATCACGATGAGTGCCCTTGGTTTTGAGGTAATGCTTGGATCTCTCACCACTACCGGGAGCCTACTGGCGTTTGCCAAACTGCAGGGCTTGGTACGCGGCACGCCCATGACTTACAAAGGGCAGAACATCTTCAATATGGCGCTCCTTGCCATCACAGTCGGTATCTTCATTTACCTTGTCGTAGTACCCGGTTCGGTACCCCTTTTCTTCACGATGGCAGGTCTTGCATTCGTATTCGGTCTGCTGCTGGTGCTGCCGATTGGGGCTGCAGATATGCCGGTCGTGATGTCTTTGTTGAATTCCTACGCGGGCCTGGCTTCTGCTGCCACCGGTTTTGTGCTTTCCAACAACGTTTTGATTATCGCCGGTACACTTGATGGTTTCTCCGGATTCATTCTCTCAATATTAATGTGCCGTGCTATGAACCGCTCGATTACCAACGTTCTGTTCGGCGCGTTCGGGAGTGCCGCCGAGGTCGCGGGTCGCGACGGACAGCAGGGCACAATGCGCGAAGTGAGCCTGGAAGATATCGCCACGCAGATGGCTTATGCTAAACAAGTAGTATTTGTACCGGGATATGGAATGGCGACCGCTCAGGCTCAACACGCCGTTCGCGAACTGGCACAGGTGCTCGAAAAGCGCGGGGTGACCGTGAAGTATGGAATTCATCCCGTTGCCGGCCGCATGCCGGGCCACATGAATGTGTTACTAGCCGAAGCCAACGTGCCCTACTCTTCTCTATACGAACTAGAACAGATCAATCCCGAATTTCCTTCCACCGACGTGGCCGTAGTAATTGGCGCCAACGATGTCGTGAATCCTGATGCGCGCGACAATCCCGGCAGCCCCATAGCAGGCATGCCTATCCTCGAAGTCGACCGTGCGAAATCAGTCGTCGTACTGAAACGGGGTCAGGGGAAAGGCTTCTCCGGGCTTGAAAACCCACTCTTCTTCAAACCTGTAACCGGGATGCTTTATGGTGATGCCAAAGACACCCTCTCTCGTTTAGTGCAAGCGGTGCAGGAGGCATAGCTCCTTCTCCAATCCACCACACAGTTTATGATTGCAGAAGAACCCCAGAAGTGAGTTCAGCGAAAGACAATATGCAAAGACACCTATTAGTTCTCCTTTTGATGGCATTGGTTATCCTGCCGTTTCCCTCAACGCGGGCCCAACGCAAGAGTGACAAGACCAGGAAGCCGGTGGCAGTTTCACTTGCTTCTCAGAGAGGTACCGACGTAATCACAGCAGCGCAGTTGCAGGATTACCTGTCGTTCATCGCGTCCGACGAAATGGAAGGACGCGACACACCTTCCCGGGGTTTGGATACAACCGCCAAATTCATCGCTACCAATTTGTCGCGGTGGGGATTAAAGCCGGCGGGAGATGAGGGCACTTATTTTCAGAAGATTGCTTTGCGGCGAGATACCGTCGATTTGGCACAAACGACGGTTCAGTTCAACAAACAGAATCTGAATATTACCAGCGACTACATTCCCTTTGCCCGGAACGCTGAGGTCAGCGGCCAGCTTGTATTTGCCGGCAACGGTTGGTTACTCAAGTCGAAAGATATCGATTCCTACAAGGGAATTGATGCAAAAGGAAAGATTGCCATCATATTCTCGCCGCCTGATGGCTTGCCACACAATGTGCGCGGTTCCGATCTCACCGGCAAACGGGGCGAGGATTGGCTGGATGCAGGTGAGTATGCCCGCAAGCAAGGTGTGCAGGCCCTGGTTATCGTTCCCGACTTTCACTTTCTGGCAAACTGGGAGCGCAATCGGCAGCGCATAATGGAACGAGGGATAACGGTAGTTGAGAAGTTTCAGCCGCGAGATGGTGAGCGAGTTCCTGGCATCGTAGTTTCTCCCGCGGTGGCTAACATGATATTTCAGGGAGAAACGTTGAACGCCAGCGCTATCTTCGAGGCTGCATATGGCGGCACGATCCCGGCTTCATTCGAGCTGAATTCGGAGAAGAGATTAAGCATCACCACTAAGGGCAAAGACGATGCGGTAGCGACTCAGAATATTGTTGCCGTATTTGAAGGCACCGACCCTTTGCTTAAGAGAGAGTACGTCGCGCTGGGCGCGCATTACGACCACGTGGGTGTGGGAATTCCCATCGATGGTGACGCGATTTATAACGGCGCAGACGACGATGGCTCGGGCACCACAACGCTGCTCGGAATTGCCGAAGCACTTTCCCGCAGTAGTTTGAAACCTAAGCGGTCCGTGCTTTTTATCTGGCATGCAGGCGAAGAAAAGGGACTCTGGGGCTCTCGCTACTTTACTGAATATCCCACCATCCCGCTGGCAAACATTGTCACTCAGATCAATATAGACATGATCGGACGGAGTAAGAAGGACGGCGATACTAACCCCAGAAATGGAGAGTTGTCGGGAGCAAGCGAGATATATGTAATCGGCTCAAAGATGATGAGCAGCGAACTGGGAGAATTAGCCGCGACGGTGAACAAAGGTTACTTGAATCTCACTTACAATTATCGTTATGACGATCCGAAAGATCCGAATCGGTTCTTCTTTCGCAGTGACCATTACAATTACGCCCGCAAAGGTATTCCCATTATCTTCTTCTTCGACGGTGAACATGAAGACTATCATCGTCCCGGAGATTCACCTGACAAGATCGATTACCAAAAGATGGAAAAGGTGGCGCGGACCGTTTACATGACGCTGTGGGAAATTGCCAACCGTCCAGCGCGCCCGAAGATCGATAAACAGCTGCCGCCGGAACTGGCAGGAGCCGGTCGATAAGCACTAGAGATTGATTGCGGATTGCGAATTTCGGATTGTCGATTGCGGATTAGCGCTCAACTTGAATCCGAGTGTCGCTAAGATAGACCAGCGAAACGCAAATCCGCATCTGCAATCCGCGTCGACCTCGGCACCGGCCATCCGCAATCCGAAATTCGCAATCCGAAATCGACACCTCACCCGCCCTTCCCTCGTTCGGCAATCAGGCGGCGATACGCTTCATCCCGGGAAATGCCCAACTCTCGAGCGGCTTTTTTTAGAGCCATTCGCGAGTTGAGTCCTTCGGCTTCAAAGGATGCAACCGCAGCAGCAACCTTGCCCGGTTTCGCTGAGCCGCGCCCTATAGCGCTTCTGCCGATCATCAGAACTATCTCACCGCGCGCCATGTCACCGGTGGTCAATTCCTCTGTGAGCCGGCTGAGCGCCCCCCGCAGGAACTGTTCGTGGATTTTGGTCAATTCCCGCGCTATCACGGCTTCTCGGTCGCCTAGAATCTCTTGCGCATCCTTAAGCGTCTCTAGAATTCGATGCGGAGCTTCGAAGAAAATGAGTGTCGCCGGAATTGAGCACACTTCTACGAGACGTGCGCGTCGCGCGCTGCCACGTGGCGGCAGAAAACCGCCGAAGAAGAATTGATCGGTGGGCAGGCCGGAACTTACAAGAGCAGAAATCATGGCAGTCGCCCCCGGCACCGCGACAACCTTGAGTTCGTGCTCGAGGGCAAGTTGGACCACTCGAAACCCCGGGTCGTTTATACCAGGAGTTCCGGCATCAGAGACCACAGCCACGTCTTTTCCGGTTTTGAGCAACGCGATCAATTCGCGTGCCCTTTCGCGCTCGTTGTGTTCGTGATAACTGATGGTCCGGTTTTTAATGCCGTAGTGATTCAGGAGCTTGCGAGTATGTCGCGTATCCTCACAAGCAATAAGATCCACTTCGCCTAAGATCCTTAGAGCGCGGAACGTAAGGTCTTCCAAATTACCGATGGGAGTTGCAACGATGTAGAGAGTTCCAGCCACGTTACCATTCTGGCACTAGCGGCGGCAGAAAGTGAAAGCCTCGGCCACATCAGTGGCCGAGGCTTTGGCTATAGCAGGTTAATCAGTTTTTACTAGGGCAACGGAATCCTACGCCACCAGTCATTGTTCCGATCATTGCGGCGGTAATCGTCGTCCCGGCGATTTCGTCCATTCCGGTAGTAGTCGTCGTCATTGTAGCCGTAACTGCCATACGCATTAGCAATCACATTCAACTGTTGACGTATTTGAGACCACTCTGAAGCGAGCCGGCCACTATAGAAGTGATGGCTTGTAACCCGCTGCAAGCGATTGCCAAGCTGAAGTACCCTGCGAGCTTCATTGTCGCTCCGGCTCAGGTCGCGACCATTACCGAAGCGGCTCTTCAGATCGGCTACTGCACTTCGAAATTGGCGCGCATCTGCATTCAGACTGTCTTCATGGCGTGTGCCATCTTCGTGACTGCGGTCTAACTCGCGATCCAAATCCCTGTCAAAGTCCTTTGCCAGACGGTCAAGCCTATGAATCGAGTCGCGCAGGGATCGCGTATCATAGCGGCCATACTGACCATTGCGGCCATACTGACCATCGTCCCGATTGCGCCGATAATCAGGATAACCGTATCTCCCCTGCGCAGCCGCGATCACGGGCAAACCAAGGGCGAAGATTGCGGCTGCAAGAATTGAAAACTTCAGTGTGTGTCGGTTGATCATGGAATCCTCCTCATCAAATCTTCGGTGCGAGCTGACCAACTTCCGAACTTTGACTTGCGGTCCGCCCGTTTGTGCTGCCGTCCTGGGGACATTCTTTGTTCGCGGCATCACGCCGTGAGGGGTAATCGCAAGCAGTGTGCCCCGACTTCAAAAAGCGCCCAATCCGGGGAATTTGCTGGAAAAACCCGCCTAGATCGACGCTGTTGAGGTTTTGGCTTTGTTTTTTGAATATCTGAAGTGGTTCGAAAACGTGCAGACGCTGCCGGAAATGGTTAGATACGGGAAGGCCTAGCTTATTTAATGTCGTGAAGAAGTAGTGTTATGTGCTCGCTAACGTTCGCTTCGTGCAACTCGCTTTGAACGCTTGTGCTTACAATCATCCAACCCGGAGCTCCTGCGGTAGAACGTACCAGTAGTAACTCCTGACTTGCCGACTTGATGCCCATATGTCTGATATTGGCGCAGGCCAGGCCACCCCCGCGAATGAATCCGTCACGTGGGGCGCGCGGCCACCCGGCCTCAATTGAAAGCCTTCTGACACCATTCCTCAGAGTCAACAACCTGCCGACCATTGTTGCGTTGCCAACCTTGAATCGATGCTTGTCGTCCCGTGAAATCTGAATGCTGCCGCCTCGTCGATTAGCTTCGCCAGCCAGCACAGTAAAGGTATTAATAAGCCATTCAATGGCGGTCTGACGGAGGAGATCGTTGGAAGCACGGAGCGCCAAATACTCAGCAACATCCTTACGACCAGCGCTGTGAGCACGCATTTCGGCCTCTGCGACCGCTAATGCCCATGCTTCATCCAGTTCGCTCACCCAGGACGCTTCCAATCCCGCGCCGGAAACCTCACTCGCGGCGGTATGCTGGCCGATGTTATCATGACCGGGCCGTATCGCCCCCAAAAGACTAAGCCTTGGTGGAACACGTCTCTTGAGATTAGTAAGATGAATCGATCAGCTCGTAAGAGTCTCAACCTGGCGCTGCTCTTATTTGCCATTCCGGTCGCTGCTCTCCTTGCATTTGCCGCGCATCCGCTTTCGCAAACCCAAGCCCAGCTTCCGGCCCGAGTAGGACACGTAAACGATTTTGCCGGCGTGGTTGAAGAGAATACCAGGCAACGTTTGGAAATTCTTCTGGAGAATTTGAAACAGCGAAGCGGTATACAGTTTGACATCGCCATATTGCAGACCGTCGGCGCCCATGACATTTTCGAAGTATCGCGGCAGCTTTCACGTCACTGGGACGTAGGTGCGCGCAATACCACAACAAGGAGTCTGCTTCTCGTCCTTGCTGTTGATGAGAAAGTATCTTTTACGCAGTTTAGCAGGTCGGTACAGGCGGAACTGCCTGAAGGTATTTTGGGTGAGATAACACAGCGGTTGCGCGCGTTTATTGGCGCGGGTCATTACGGCGACGGGCTGCAGGAAGGTGTGCAGTTTTTTGTGAATACAGTGGCGAAGAAGATCGGCTTCAGCCTTGAAGGAATAGACCAGCAGCAATCGACCGCTGAGCTAATTCAAGTGCCCACGCTTCCGGCAAGTACTCCGAGCCCCATAAAAACAGCTACGCCGGAAAAACAAGAAACGGAAAGAGCGGCGAGCAAGCTCGAAGGCAAGACCAGGAGTGGAAAAGATAACCAGCCTTCAGCGCAGCCGGCTGAGACGGCGCCAGTAAGCACGGCTGAAGACGATGCTGATGAAGCGGAAGAAGTGGAGCTTACCCTCACACTGCCAGTCAACGAACGCGTGACCAAGCTAAAAGATTTTTTGGCCACGTATCCGGATTCCAAAGCAAAGGGCCGCGCCCTCGAGTTGCTGGCCGGGGCCCACGCAGGCGTCGGCGAGCAGAAACTCAAAGGCGGAGACAGACCTGGAGGGATCGAAGAACTGACTCAAGCCATCGAAGTTGCGCCCGCGGACGCGCCCGAAGCGCTGTTTTCCGAAGTTATTTCCCAAATTCCTCTCAAGCTGTATGTTACCGGCGAGCGCAATGCTGCCATTACAGCCGCTCAGAGTATTGAGTCCAAATTTGGCGAGACGCCTAAACATCTGTTGGCGCTTGCCGGCTTTTATGTTGGAGCCGAGTATGGCGAAGAAGCAATTCGCCTGGCCACTAAGGCGGTGAAACTGGCGCCGGACATGGCTGAGGCGCATTACGTCTTAGGTTCGGCTCTCCACATCTCCCTTCGTCTCGATGAGGCTGCCGCCGAGTATGCACTCGCCCTCAAGCTTGATCCGAACTCAAATAACACTCGACGAAGACTTGCGGATTTGAAGCGGGGCCAGGGTAATGCTGTGGAGGCACTGACTCTCTACAGGCAACAACTGGAAATTGATTCACGTGATAAGGCGGCACATGCTGGCTTAGTGCTTTCACTGCTCGATGCTGACCGCCTGGAAGAAGCAGATCAGGAACTTGCTGCGGCACTCCAGAACGAGCCACGAAACCTGCCGCTGCTTACCGGAGCTGCCTATTGGTTCGCAGCGCACAAGAAGGCGGAGCGCGGCCTTGAGTTGGCGCGCAAGGCAGTGGAACTTGAGCCACGTTACGTTTGGTCTCAGATCGCTCTGGCACGAGCGCTGCTGGCACTGAAAAAACCGCTGGAGGCGGAGCGGGCCATCCGTTTCGCGCGGCAGTATGGCAAATTTCCTACCCTGGATTATGAATTGGCCAGTGTGCTGGCGGCAGCCGGCTTGTATGAAGAGGCAGCCAATTTGCTTACCCAAACGTTCGGTTTGACAGATGAACTCGTCCAGACTCGCCTGGCCGGGCGGGTTCCAGCCGAGGCTGATAACTTCACGACGCTGCTGGCTCCCGAGCGTCGAGCCAGCGTCTTTCAATTTACCGCAGCGGACGATCCCAACAACGCCAGGATACTGAAGGCGCTGCTGAGATTCACCTTATCAGTGAATCCGAAAGAGGACGGCCGGATTAATCCCCTCGCTGCCGCGGCGGCGGCCAAGGAATTTGCTTCAGGCGACGATGAGATGCGCGCATACAGGCAGCTCTACGCAGCCGGACGTTTATTGCGCAGCGGCGTCGCTCTGCCAACTGCCTATGCCCTTGCGGATGCTGCCAGGAGTGGCCTCAACGACGCTTTAGTCGTTCCGGCCGTCACTGTGGCGGTTCAAGCGGACGAGTACTATGCAATACGCGCACAGGCAGTTGCTTCAGGTGGCACCCCAGATGTGCCAGAGGCTCCGCGGAATGTATTGTCTAATATTCTGACCGGCCGAATTGAGGATCTGTCGGGCTGGGTCCTCTTCAACCAGGACAGACCAGCAGCGGCGATCGAATACCTGAGACGTGCGGTGAGTATTCTTCCGGAAGGCACACCCTCCTGGCGCACTGCATCGTGGCATTTGGGCGCAGCGTTAGACCAAGCGGGCCACGGAGAGGAAGCACTGAGCTACTACATTAAGAGTTACAACTCTGGTGAGCCAGACGCTGTTCGCCGCTCAGTGATCGAGCAACTCTATCAAAAGATAAATGGCTCACTTGTAGGATTGGACGACAAGATAGGCGCAGCCACAGTCGCAGCAAATGCGCCGCCCTCACCAACGCCTACAGAATTGCCTGCCAGCAACTCAATTGAGTCAGCAAGCAGCACTTTGGACCACTCTGGTACTCGACCACGCAGGGTGACAAATGCCACCACCCTGGAAACACCTGCTTCGCCTCAGGCTACGCCAGTGTCAGAGCAGGCTGATTCAGTGAGGCAGGCGAATGAACCAGCAGCAAAAATAGAAGAAACCAGAAGGAGTGAGTTAACTGCTGCGGCCAATCCTGAAGGAGTGCCCTCACCTGCGGAGTCGACTCCGGAGAAGTCACCCGAGACTGGGCCGGAGAGGACAGCGACGCCGTTGGATACGCCCAATAGTTCCCCGACTCCATCCGAGATTGCCACACCCTCGCCGAGTCCCACCAGTGCTGAAGCATCTTCTCCTTCGCCTGTGGAAACGCCGCTTCCAGCCGCGCCTTCTCCAGAGCCAACACCAACGGCGCCAACGGTCTCGGAGGAAGCGCCGCCAAAACCAACACCTTCATCTTCGGACCCCACGCTTGCAGACCTGCCGCCGAAACTTCCGGAGACGGTGAAGGTCACCGGTCGTGTGAAGCAGACCGATAACAACGGCATTCCAAACGTAGTGGTCGTGTTGATAAGTGCAGGAGGCACAGTGCTCGCCTCTACTACCGATGCTGATGGCAACTATTTCTTCACGGTGGTACCGTCGCGACGTGGATACAGGATCATTCCATCGCGCGACAATTACACGTTCACACCGCTCGATGTGGTGCTGGAGGGTTTGACCGAGGATAAGAGAGGTATCGATTTCGTGGGGACTACGAGTCGTTCACCCTGACTACATGCATCAGAACGAACTTTCCCGTCGGCCCGTAGTGTTAGTTGTCCTTTGTAGCCACAGGATTTCCTTCAGCGTCGTACACTTCAACTTTTCCGTACTTCGCCAGGACATCCCGCGCTTTAGTAGCGTCGCCCACCGCCACAATCTGAATATGCTGTAGGTCGATATACTTTTGCGCTACTCGCTGAATGTCCTCAGGAGTGACCGCAGCGACTCTTTGCGGGTACATATCCCAGTAGTCAGCCGGCAGATTGTAGAGCTTCTGGGTAATGATATTCTGCAAAAGGTTTTGGGGTTGTTCCAGTGAAAGAGCGAAATTGCCCACTATCGCGCGCTTGGCATCTTCAAGCTCGGTGGCGCCAACCTTCTCGTCTCGCAAGCGCTTCAGCTCATACATAAACTCCTTCATCGCGCCTTCAGTAACGTCGGTCCGAACCTCAGAACTCGATACCCAGGTGCCACGGAATTTTGAGCCTCCGAAGGAGCTGTAGGCGCCATAAGTGTAGCCCTTATTCTCACGGAGGTTGAGAAAGAGTCGCGCGGCAGGTCCGCCACCCAGAACCTTATCCGCCAGCAACAAGGAAAAGTAGTCGGGATCTGTGCGCTCAATTCCCAAGTTTCCCAGCTGTAACACCGTTTGGACCGAGCCCGGGCGGTCGATTAGAAAAATGCGGGAGCCTACCGGCGCTGGCGCTGCGGGTACTTTAGTCGCCGGGATTTCGCCTTTCTTCCAATCACCGAAAACCTTCTCGAGCTTGGGCAGTATCTCCTTAAGCGTGATGTCACCAACAATAGCGAGTATCGCGTTATTGGGTCGATAGTAAGTGGCATGAAATTCCGCAAGATCTTTCGTCGAGAATTTTTTGATAGACGCGATAGGCGGGACAATCAAGGAAGCTGGGTGATCGCCATAAACAGCGCGACTAAACTGTTCCTGCGCCAAAAACTGAGGACTCGATCTCTGAAACTGGAGTTGCGCAAGTGTTCGCGTCTTGAATTTTTCGACTTCCTCTCGAGGAAATATGGGGTTCCTAATAACGTCCGCAAAAATATCGAGCATCTGATCGACGTTCTCCACCAGCCCTGAGGTGGTGACATTGCTAGTAAGGGATGACAGCCCCGAGCCAGCTACAAGCGTAGCGCCGAGCGCATCGGCCTGCTCAGCAATCTCTTTACTGGTTCTCTTCGTAGTGCCTTCTCGCAGCAAGGAGGCAGTGAAAGATGCCAGGCCACGATAATCCGGTGCGTCTGCCAGCCCGCCACTCAAGATCACCATTTGTGTGGTGACGGTTGGGACTTTATGGCTTTCGAGCAACACCACTTTGAGCCCATTCTCAAGACTAGCCTCCTGCGCCTTGGGCAGCTTCACTCGCAAAATGTCTTTGTTGACCGGCGCGCGACCTTTAATAACGGCACCCTTGCTCGACTGTTGCACTGGGCTGTTAGTGCCACCTTGCGCCCGGATTTGCCTGGCCACAGCGAAGCTCAGCCCAAAGGTCAAAACCAGCAGCAGAAGATTGCGCACTATGTGTCCTATTCTTTTCATGCTTTATCTCCTTTATTGCCCTGTCGCACGTTCCGTCTTGGGCTTAACTGTCGTTATGACCACTGTGCGATTCGTCTCTTTCAAGTACTTGTTGGCCACACGCTGCACATCCTCTTTGGTCACCGCCGCAACTTTGTCGAGGCGTGTATTAATCAGCCCGGGGTCATTGTAGTAAACGGTGTATTGGCCTATGAGATTAGCTCTCGAAAGCGAACTCTGTAGGTTGCTAATAAAAGCGCGGTGGGTGGTGTTCTTTGCCTTCTGAAGTTCCCAATCGGCAATAGGCTCTCTCCGCAAATGCTCCAGTTCTTCATAAATTGCCGCTTCAACATCAGTGGTTTTGATGCCTGGTCGCAGGTTGGCAAAAGTGTACAGCGCGCCCACACCGCGACTCTCGTCCATGAAACCGCCTACCGACGTGACCAGCTCCTTCTCCTTGACCAGTTTTTGGTAAAGGCGTGAGCTCTGACCGCCTTGCAGTGCGGCACTGAGCACCTGCAGCGCGTAGAAGTCTGGGGTGTTGCCAGCGACAGCCTTGAAAGCAATGTCCACTCGAGGCACCCGAGCAAGTACGTCCTCCACGTTCAATCGACGCTCTGCCTTCTGTTCGGGTTCGGTAGTATCAACTGGTGGTGGAGCAGGCTGACGCGGGATCTGTTCGAACTGTTTGGCTACCTTCTTGAGTGCGTCCCCGGTATTGAAGTCACCCACCAGCACTACCACTGCATTATTCGGCGCGTAGTACAAGTTGAAAAACTCAGCGACATCTTCGACACTTGCAGCATTGAGATCCTCCATTGAGCCTATGGTGGAATGCTTATAGGCAAAGTTATCGTAAATCAGTTCCTGTTGGAGTTCCCGGCTCTTGCCATAGGGTTGGTTATCGAGCCTTAAACGACGTTCCTCCTGCACTGCGTTCCGCTGATTGTCGAGATTCTCTTTGGTAATCGCCAGGCTGCGCATGCGGTCGGCTTCCAGGAACAGCATTAGATCGAGCTGGTTCGCAGGCAGAGCCTCAAAATAGTTCGTTCGATCTTCATTCGTAGTGCCGTTCATATTGCCACCGTTGTTCATCACCAGAATGAAGTGTTCAGATTTCCCGATATTCTCTGACCCCTGAAACATCATGTGCTCAAATAGGTGAGCAAACCCGGTGCGCCCACGGCGCTCGTTCCGCGACCCGACGTTGTAGGTAACAGAGAGTGCGATGACCGGGGCGTCGTGGTCCTCCACCGTAATCACGCGGAGCCCGTTCTTGAGAGTGCTGTCCTTATATTTGACGTTAACCTTTCGCTGCGGTTGAACACTTGCGAGCGTTAGTCCGCAAACAAAAACAAAAGTAACGTACCTCTCAATTCGTTTCATACATCCGGCTCCTTCCGACGCTGCGGTTAGACTTAAGTGAAAGATGGTCTATCGTTGGAACCTCTCATTTGCGGCATAGAGTGATTGCCGACGCAAGAGGGACTATACACACCTTGGGATTCGCACAGTGGTAGACAAACTTTTAGCTACATCCTGACGGAGTCGTGGCGGGCTCCGGTGATGTTTCGTCGAAATACACGTCTATTCAGAGAGTAAGAAAAATGTAAGTCGTGCGTCCTGCGCTGTCAAGCGAGCTCCTTTGCTTATTCGCCTTAGTGATAAAGCGGCGCTGACCTTACTCCTGCCTCTCGCGGGAGTGGAATAGTCGCCGTAGCGCAGCCAACCGCCCGTAACTTCCTACCATCCAAAAACTTGACTGCGAAGAAGACCCTCAATCCGCAAAACTTCTGGCATCCGGGTTTGCGGACTCAGCGGATCCCGCCTGAGGGCGCTGTTCTGCAGTGGTAGAGCGATGGTGGTTTTTATACCCGCCTCCGACTCAACATGAGCCTCTCGCTGTTTCAGCCAAGGGCTGTATAATTGACCGGTGATCAGAGGATTTATGTCCAAAAACAGGTTTACTTTTCCTGGCAGGCTAAAGAAATTCTGGTTAGCAGCGGCGTTTCTCTTTCCGGGTCTGCTGATTTCCAATGCGCAGCAGCCGGCCCCGTCGCCTACGGGCACCAGGTTTGACGTAACGAACTATCGAATTGAAGCCCAAATCATTCCTGACCAGCACCTTTTGCGAGCCGGGGCAGACATTACCTTGATACCGCTCGAGTCGACGCGGTCCGTGGTCTTTGAGCTTAACGGTTCCCTCCATGCAGAGAGCATCGAACGGGATGGGAAGCCGCTTAGCGGTTTTGTGCAGGATGCCGTTGGAGTAGGGGCCCTTGGACCAAGCGTCAGGGTCGATCTTGGCGAGGTATTGCCGGCGAATCAGCCGATAAATCTGCGGTTCCGTTGGAGTGGCGCTCTCTTATCGCCCGAGGGCGGCCCCCTGGCAACCAGAAGGCTTGCCTATGTGGGACCCGAAGGGTCGTATTTGATGTACGCCTCGCGCTGGTTTCCTTTTCATGACTATGCGGCGGATCGAGCCACTTCGGATATCACACTTATTGTTCCGTCAGGCTTGCAGGTAGCCGGCACGAGTGATGACCCCATAGCTGGCCAACAATCACCCAAAGAAGGTGCTACGCGTTTTCGCTTTGTTCACCGCCAGCCGGTTCTGATTGGAAACTTCGCGGCGGGCCAATACATAAACAAGAACCTCCGCTTCGGAAACTATGAGATTCAGTTTTACGCTAAGCCAGGTAGTGAAAGCCGGATCGATAGTTACGCAGAGTTGATGGGTCAGGTGCTCGAGTTTTACAGCAAGCAATATGGCCCACCCGCATTCGGTTCGCGCCTGGTAGTTGCGCAGGTGGATGATGATAGTTTGGACACCTATTCTGGACCCGGCATGATCTTCCTGGCTTCAAGAATGTTTGATTCCACGCGGGCCATACCGGATGAGAAACTTGCCCGCGAAGTCGCCTATCAATGGTGGGGGCAAACAGTAGGCCTCAGGTCGTTTGACGATGCGTGGATTTCCCAGGGTCTTGCCGAATGGAGTGCGTTCGCCTATCGCGAGGCCCACTCAAGCGGCGGAACACTCGATGCTCTGCAGCGAGAGCAGCAGGAACGAGCACTCACTTTCGAGCAGACAGCCTCCATCGCCCGTGCCCCCAGCGCACTCGATGATCAATCCGCTGCGTATCAATCAATCATCTTCTATAAGGGGTCGATGGTCTTTCGCATGCTGCGCGAGACGATCAGCAAGGAAAAGTTTGACCGCTTGCTGCAGTCGTTCCTGCAGGAATATCGCGGCAAGAACGCTTCCATAGACGATTTCGAGAAACTGACATCCCGCAGTACCGGCGAAAACATGCGTTACTTTTTCGCCCAGTGGCTTGAAGGCACAGGCGTTCCTGAGTTTACTGTTGATTACCAGATTATTCGCACGCGCAGCGGCAAGTTTCGTACCCGGGGTACCGTGAAACAAACGCTCGAAGCTTTGAAGATGCCGGTTGAATTGATGTTGCGAGCCGAAGGAGATAACCAGACAGCTACTGTCAGACTTGAGGGTCGCAGTGAAGACTTTGATTTTGAATCCAATGGTCAGCCGCTGGAAGTTGTCGTAGATCCCAATAACAAGATCTTGAGGATCTCAGACGATCTGAAGGTTTCGATCATTGCGCGGCGCGGCATCGAGCAGATGAAAGAAGGTCTTTACGCTGAGGCACAACAACAGTTTGAAGCGGCGTTGAAATTGGATCGCTCCAATTCGTGGGTTTATTACAACCTTGGTCTACTCTACCTTGAACAACGCAACTGGCAGCCCGCCATAGATAACTTTGAGGCCGCGCTCTCCGGCACACTTAAGCCGTCCTGGATCGAGGTTTGGGCCCGAATCAAGAAGGGCAACGCCTACGATGCCAAGGGCGATCGGAATCACGCGGTCACGGAGTATAACAAAGCAGTTCAGTCAGGTATCAACTATGACAACGCCCAGGCCGCCGCTAAGAAATTCCTGGCTGCTCCTTTTGATCCCAAAGCAGGGCAATCCGCCGAACTATCGACTCCAGGATCATAGACTCAGACTGTGTGCCGGATCATGGCGGTTTCATGGACCGAGACCATGACCCTCGTTCGCAAGCGCGTTTGATTCAAGATGCGAGGCGGGTTTCTTAGCTCTCCCGTCAAAGAATCGGCCAGCCCTTTGCTCTTAGCCTTTGCCCCTTGCCCTAACGCCTGCTGGTTTTAAGATTCCCCAATTGACCCGAAAATTTGATCGCAGTTGTGCGCAAGATATTACCGAGAACCGTCACGTAATCGTCGTTAATCTGGCTGACGGTCCCGCTCACCCCGATTGCCGCCACTACTTCACCGCTTGCAGCAACTACCGGAGCAGCTATGCAACGAACTCCTAAAGCATGCTCTTCATCGTCAAATGCGTAACCACGTTGACGCGTGACAGCCAGTTCCTCCAGAAGATGGGGCAAGCTGACAATCGTTTTAGCGGAGACAGGTGAAACCTGGTGAGTGCCTACAATCTCCTGTATCTCGTAACGTTCCAGATAACAAATCAGGGCCTTGCCAATGGCGGTAACCTGGGGAGCCACTCTCTTGCCAACCCAGATTGCCATTTTGATGAAGCCGGGTGATTCGATGCGTTCAACGTAGACAGCGTCGCCGTGATCAAGTACTGCCAAATGTGAATCCAGCCGTGTACGCTCAGCAATCTGCCGCAAGTAGGGAAGGGCAACGTCCCGTAACTGCATGCCCTGGATGGCTTGCCCACCAAGACTGAGCATCCTTATACCGGGCGTGAATTGACCGGTCTCCGGATCGCGCCGTAGATAGCCCCGGGCGGCAAGAGTTCGAAGGAGGTAACTGGCTGAACTTTTTGGGATCTTCGCACGCCGGCTAATCTCGGAAGTGGTCAGGCCTTGTTGCTTCTCCGCGAGTAGCTCCAGAATCGTTAGCGCCCGTTCCACGGATGTAACCGCAGCCCGTTTCGAGTTTAGGCGGCTGGCAACTTTGCCTGCCTCACTCGCTTCTCGTCTGGTTAGCGCCCCCATCCATCTCCTCCCGTCCTTCCCTTGAGACTTTTACTTTCTGTTCACAGTTGCGAACGACGTAAGATACCTGATTCAGCTCGTTAGGGCTCAATTAGGGCCCCTGCATCCGAGATAGAGCTCGTCGACTCGACTTGGTGTTCGCGATTGCGAACAGGCCATTGTGGCATTATAGGGAATGAGGTAGAAGATGCCAACACCTTATTTTTGGCGGCGCCAGAGGGACTTTCACGAACTCGGCGCCCGGGGAAGTCTCAGGAGGATTTTAAAGATGTTTTTGATTGAGAGAACTGTATCACCCGGCGAGGAGCGTTTGGCAGAGATCTACATGAGAACCGATGGACTCTTTGAAGGACATATTCACCGCAAGGGAGGCTCCTCGTCTGGTGTCGCCACGCCTCCGGAGAGCTGGAGCACCGACTATGAGGTCTGTGCCCTAACGGAAACGCTGTCAGCAGCTAAGACAATAATCGACGAAGAACTCGGTCTGTAACCGCTTAAGAGGCAATTAGAATGGCTCTGTTAGCCACACAAGAGAATATTCTCAACAGCACCAGAAGTCTTAATACTCCAGGCGCAGGGTTCGACCAGCATGCCGATATTCCGGTCGCGTTTTTGGATTTCTTATTGCCCCTTCACGAGAAGCTCACGCCGCGGCAGCAGCAGTTATTAAAAGTACTGGCAGACGACAAATTGAATGAAGCGACCTGTTTGATGGACGGCGCCTGGACAGGTCATCCCGACCAGAATGACATCGCAGTACGGCAGTTCCCTTACCCGAATCAGATTAACGCCCGCAAACCCGTGACGGAACGACCCTCGCTGAGACCGCTGCCCGACGCGACGGGAAAGATAACTTTGGACGGAACGCGTGCAGCGATTCGTACGGTTATCCGCTATCGCAACGGCGTGCTGAACGGCAAAGGCGCAAGCTTGCTCGATGGTTACATGGAGGATCTTGCTACCGATAGGATTTACCGGCTGATGATCGCCCAACGCATTCGTCATTGCGATGTCGTTAAAGTGACCGATCGCCAGGGCGAACCCGTAAAGCACACCCCAGAGTTCATCAGCCAGTTGTTTGATGAGGAGCTTGACCATCTGATTCGCGACCTCTCATCACAAACCGGGCAAAGCAACCTCGAGAGCTTGGTCGAAGCGAGGTGGTTAAGCGAGCTTATGATTTGTAACGGCGAGTTTGATCCGATTTAGTCATTTTCCGAACCCCTCCGGAAGTTCCCAAAATCGGTGAAATAGATAAAACGGTGAGGAGTTGAACTCACACTCTAGCGGAGTCGAGGTGTCCCTGGAACTAACAAAAGCGTCGCTCGGGTAAGAACAGACAACGGTCCGAACGGCCATAGTCACGACACGTGGAGGTCAATCATGAATGATCAGCATCGCATTCGAAAACTGGAAAACAGCTGGGCATCTGATGCGCGGTGGTTGGGGATTAAACGGGGCTATTCGGCCGAGGACGTGATCCAGCTTCGGGGCTCCATCGACATAAAGTACACGCTTGCCGAAGCGGGCGCAGCACGTCTGTGGAATCTTCTACACACCGAGCCTTACGTGCCGGCGCTGGGAGCCATGACAGGCTGTCAGGCAGTGCAGCAGGTACAAGCCGGTCTCAAGGCCATTTACATGAGCGGCTGGCAGATTGCCGCCGATGCCAACCTTGCCGGCCACATGTATCCCGATCAGAGCTTGTATCCAGCCAACAGCGTTCCGGACGTGGTTCGAAAGATCAACCAATCGCTGCTACGAGCCGACCAGATCTATCATTCTGAAGGCCGCAACGGCATCCACTGGTTTGCGCCCATAGTCGCAGATGCTGAGGCCGGTTTCGGCGGCAACCTGAACGCTTTCGAGCTGATGAAAGCGATGATTGAAGCTGGCGCGGCGGGGGTTCATTTCGAAGACCAGTTGGCTTCAGTAAAGAAGTGTGGCCACATGGGCGGGAAAGTTCTGGTACCAACGCAGGAATTCGTGCAGAAACTCATTGCTGCCCGTTTGGCTGCCGACGTGATGGGAGTATCCACCATTCTGATCGCACGAACTGACGCAAATGGCGCAGGCCTGATCACCAGTGATATTGATCCACGTGACCACCAATTCCTCACTGGAGAAAGGACTGTGGAAGGTTTCTTTGGCGTGACACCTGGAATCGATCAAGCAATAGCACGCGGACTTGCTTACGCACCATATGCTGACCTGATCTGGTGTGAGACCTCAGAACCGAATTTACAGGAAGCAGCTCGTTTTGCGCAGGCTATTCACTCACGCTATCCCGGCAAGCTGCTGGCTTACAACTGTTCACCTTCGTTCAACTGGAAGAAGAAGCTAGACGAGCAGACCATAGCAAAGTTTCAGCAAGGTCTGGCGTTGATGGGCTATAAGTTCCAATTTGTCACGCTCGCTGGTTTCCACGCCCTTAATTTGAGCATGTTTGAGCTGGCCCGGGAATACCGCGAAACAGGCATGACTGCTTACTCACAGTTGCAGGAGATCGAGTTTGAGCGGGAGGCCGAAAGTGGCTACCGAGCTGTGAAGCACCAGTCATTTGTGGGAACGGGTTATTTCGACAGAGTGGCTCAGGCCATTTCTGGTGGTCTTTCCTCGACGGTGGCCCTATCTGGCTCGACGGAAGAGGAGCAGTTTACCGCCCAGCGGCAAGACTTAGCGAAGGCTAGCTAAGCTAGGCTAGACACGGCTGCGGCGGTTGGGTGACAGGGCTCACATCGGGGGGCGTGGGTCCTTATAATATTCTTGCGCTCGTTCAGTGACCTGGTTGACGAAGTCAGCCTTTCCTTCAGTGTATGCGACTCGATCGTGCGTATGCTTCTCTGAGAGAGATAGCTTCAAGGATTCATAGCGTTTGGCCTCAGCAGGAAACTCCAGCAAATAATCTCGGAAGAAAAGCCTATCCCACAATATTGAGTTGGCCTCTACCATGTGGATGTGATGTGTGCGCTTGCCTTCGGCGTCCCGCTTTATGAACCAGGCATACGGAGGCTCGGTATCAGTGCGCCAGAAGTAGTCATAGCCTTTTGACTCCATTATCGGAACGATCTCCTTCTGGGTTGCGTCCAAGCTTCCGACTTCGACGAGGATATCAATGACTGGTTTGGCAGATAGACCCGGAATGGCCGTACTCCCAAAATGTTCGATCCTGCTTACCAATGCTTCCGGCAACATACTTCGAAGCAACTCTGCCTCATTAACAAACAAGGTATGCCACTCAGGATTGTAAGGAACAATTGCGATTTCCTCGTGAACTGCTTCTTCGATACGCTGTTCCAAACTCTTCTTCAACGGTTTCACTCGCTTGCCTTCATCGCACCAATGTACTGAGCTCAGGTTGAACCGGTTAGCTGAACACTGAAGTCAATCGGAAATCACCCATTCGCGGCTTCGAGATACGTTATTACTCATCAACTGCTTCGTATGATGGGAGCGCACGACGCAACTCCTCCACGAGTGTCGTCTTACCTGTGCAGTGGGTTCCCGAAACAGCGATCTTCATGCAAGGGAACCCGATTACAGAATGAGGTGCGTGTTGTTAACATGCGCCCTAAGATCAAAGAATTGTGCTCGTGGGTAAGATGTGTCTGAAAAAGATCGACGGATGATGGAACTGTTACCGAAATTATTCAAGGGTGCTCCGCATCGCTTGATGATTATATTGAAGTAATGCACCCGGCACCAATTCCCGCTTAGAAAATTGTCTTTTAGTGCCCGGCGAGCTATCTTCCATGCTGCTGATCAATTGCCATCTTTGTGCTTCGTTGCTTCTGACAACCTATGCCTCTGGCTGCCGTCATTCCCAGGCCACATTCACCGGTCGAGCTACGCCAGGTGCCTACGCCTGAGCTCGAACCGGATTCTGCAATTCTGCGGGTAGAACTCAGTGAAGTTTGCGGCACAGACGTCTACCTCCACCAGGGCCTCCTTGCGGGTGTTCCGTACCCGCTCATTCCGGGACATGTTTCGGTTGGGCGGCTTGAGAAAATTCGCGGCACGATCTCAGACGTACATGGTCATCGATTTCGCGAAGGAGACCGTGTCACGTTTCTGGATGTGCATCGAACCTGTAATGCCTGCTGGTACTGTCTGGTTGCGAAGGCCACGACAAGATGCCCAAACCGCAAGGTTTACGGGATTACCTATGGACTAGCCGATGGCCCAGCAGGAGGTTGGGCCGAACAGATCTATCTAAAACCGGGAACGCGTTGCATTAGACTCGACGCAGAGCCGGAAACATTCATAGCTGGTGGCTGCGCCTTACCGACGGCGCTGCATGCTGCTGAGCGCGGTAATATCGCTCTCGGTGACGTAGTGCTTGTGCTTGGGTCGGGGCCCGTTGGGTTAAATATCATCATCGTTGCCTTATTGAGTGGCGCGCAACGTGTATTCTGTATCGGCGCCCCGCAACTTCGTCTCGACGCTGCCGCGGAAGCAGGCGCTTGCGAGACCCTCAATTTCGTAGAGCAAACCGAGCGCAGCCGTCTTGACTGGGTCCTGGAAAGAACTGATGGTCGTGGCGCCGATGTGACGATTGAAGCCACCGGTGACCCAGCGGCTGTCGTGGAGGCCATGCGCTTCACTCGCGACGCCGGCCGCGTGGTAATTGTCGGCCAATATACCGATCATGGCTCCGTGCCCGCAGAAAAAGCTTTTAATCCTCATCTCGATCTGAATAGGAAACATCTCGACGTGCGCGGCTGTTGGGGTTCAGATTTTTCCCATTTCTATCGGGCGGTCCAACTGGTTTCGGATTCAGAGCGTTCCGCTCCCTGGATACGTCTTCGACCCAAACTCAGCCATTACAGCCTGGCGAAAGCAAATGAAGCGATAAGGGACGTCGCCCAGGGCAGCATAATCAAGGCACTGATTGGACCAAATCCGTAGGGGCGGCACTCTTTAGAAACCACTATGAAGCACCAAGCTGATTCATTACGGCTGTGCCCGCCTGATGTGCCGCGGTGGCTTGCCTCGTGGGATCAGCTGCTTCTCGCGCTTGGGCTATGCCCTCCTTCGCGGACGCTCTTCCAATTAGCTACAGAGATGGGAGAAGGCAGCCCTTCGGTTTCAACTAGCCCTGGGACGAACACAAGCAGAAGGTCGCAGCCCAAGTCCGTTCTTGGCAGCTACCGCGAGGCAAGCCACCGCGGCACATCAGGCGGCACAGCCGTAGCCACGAGCAATGGTTTCCCTTTGACATCTGCCAGTTCCACGCTGGCTGGTGAACTCCGTGGCCGCCCTGGGCGTAGGAATCGGCACCGCTGCAAGAAAGAAATCACGGGACAACATTTTCCATATCACATTATGATTGGAAAATGATGAGAGGTTTTGAGACACTCTCCTCCGTCGCCGACCCCCAGGCCCAAGCCTATTGGACCTTGGCTGACCAAGGAGTGCCGCCGCTACAGTGGTAGAATACGCATTTGTTCGGCGGCAAATCTTATGCACACGAAACAGGCGCTTATGATATTCTCCGTCGGCTTAATGAGCGTGTTGCTGCTCAATTCCTGCCGTAGGGAAACTAGCCTCTCGAGTGAGCCAACTCCAGTGCTTTCACAGGCGCCAAACACGACCTATCCAATGCCTCCTCTTAGTTCCACGTCGGGTGAACTGGGGTGGCTGCAATCCGAGGGTGATGACTTTCAGAACCCGGGACTTCGCCGCGGCAAGATCGCTGATTATAAAGGCCAGGTCTTGGTGTTGGATTTCTATGCAACGTGGTGCATGCCCTGCCGGGAGAGTATCCCGCACCTCAACCAACTGCAGCGGAGTCTTGGAGCGCAGGGCCTACGAATTGTTGGATTGAACGTTGGAGGAGCGGACGACCGAGTCAAAGTGCCAGACTTTGCCCGCGAACTACAGATTCAATATCGCCTCGGCTTCCCCGACCAGTCATTGACAGACCTGTTTCTTTCGGATGACGCAAGCATACCCCAGACCTTTGTCTTTGATCGTGAAGGTCGCCTGGTTAAGAGATTCATAGGGTATGGTCCCCCAACCGCGATGGAGTTAGACAAGGCGATTCAGTCAGCGATCAGTTGAGAACTAATTTGAGAAAAGCAAAAATTCTTGCCACCCTGGGCCCTGCTACGCGGGAGTCTGCACAGATCGAAGCCCTCCTCGCCGCCGGCGCGAATGGCGTCCGCATAAACATGTCTCACGGGACGCGTGAGGAGAAAGCAGACGACATCCGGCGAGCCAGGCTCGCAGCCGGGAAACTCAATCGGCCTTTGGCTGTTCTTGTCGATCTCTCCGGCCCCAAGATCCGAACCAGACAGTTGAAGAACCATGCCCCTGTCACGCTCTCCGCAGGCGCCGCCTTTACCTTAACAACACGCGATATCCTGGGGGGCGCGAATTGCGTCGCCACCAACTTCGCCGAATTGCCACAAGTGCTAAAACCAGGTGACAAGATTCTCCTGGATGACGGCGCTATTGCGCTTTCAGTGGAGAGCACGAGCGAAACGGATGTGGTATGTAGACTCATGAATGGCGGTGTGCTGGCGGAGCGAAAGGGCATCAACCTGCCAGGCGTTCCGCTGCCAATTGCTTCACTAACCGAAAAGGATACTGAAGATCTTAACTGGGCCGTCCAACAGCAGGTCGACTATATCGCGCTTTCATTTGTACGGCGGGCAGAAGATTGCGTTCAGGCAAAGACTTTGATCAAGGAGGCGGGCGGCCGGGCGCCGCTTGTGGCCAAGATCGAAAAGGCGGAAGCCATCGATCACCTTGATGAGATCATTGCGGCAACGGATGCTGTAATGGTTGCGCGGGGCGACCTTGGAGTTGAGACAAGTGTAGAACTTGTTCCCGTTTACCAAAAGAGGATTATCGAAAAGTCAGTCCTCGCCGGCAAAATGGTCATCACAGCGACGCAAATGCTGCAATCGATGGTAGCAAACCCACGGCCAACCCGCGCGGAGGCTTCCGATGTCGCCAACGCTGTTTGGGACGGAACTGACGCGCTGATGCTTTCCAATGAGACGGCGACGGGTGATTATCCAGTTCCCGCAGTGTCAACCATGGCCCGCATCATTGAGTCGGCAGAATCGGGACGAGGGCGCAACAACGATAAGATTGCGCTGTGGGCTGGCCGGCAATCGGGAAGAGTCAGTCGCGCACTCTGCGAAGCGGCAGCGTTTGCGGCTGAAGAGATGGGCACGAAAGTGACTGCCGTTTTCACTGAATCCGGCCTGATGGCGCGGCGGCTTTCGGCTTTGCGGCCGGACCAGCGGATTGTGGCCCTAACACATTCTCGCCAGGTGCAGAACGAATTGGCCCTGATCTGGGGCGTTGAATCATTGCTGATGCCTAAGGCCGAGTCGACCGAAGAGATGCTGAAGTTCGGCGAGCAAACGTTGCTAGAGGCAGGCGTGGTAACAAGGGGTGAAATGATCGTCGCCATGGCCGGGCGGCTTTCCGGTCTAGGGCTTTCCAGTTCTGTAACGCTTCTGAGTATCGGCGAGAGAACGACGCTCAGCCTTCAGTGACCCCTGCAAGCAACCATGTCCGCCGGTGAGTTCTTTGATTACATCAGGCCCGCAGTAATGGTGCTGTCTGCCTTTGTTTCCACTTGGGTTCTGGTTAGCGCTCGGCGGCGTTTCAGTTTTTGGAGCTCGCTCGCCTGGGCGCTGGGCACGCTCTCCCTACCGTTACTTGTGTTGCCGCTATACGTGGCAACGACCTGGTTCCAAAAGCCTAAAGTGGGCAAAAACGCTGAGCGGGTTCACTTGTTGATAACCGTCGGCCTGCCTCTGGTTTATGCCATTGTTGTACTGCTGGCCATCGCCGGGTATCTATACGACGACTACACGAGGGTCGACGCCTACCTTGCGCGGGCCACGCAAGCCAGGGTCAAAGGCGAACGAGACAGGGCTATTACTGAGTATCGCGTGGCACTCAGCAAGGAAGACAATGCTCACACCCATAAGCTTCTGGCTATAGAGCTGAG
>DATEUF010000080.1:0-5481 GCA_035283325.1 Pyrinomonadaceae bacterium
GTCAGAAGTAACCCGTTCGAGGTCGTCACGCTGGCCCCCCCGATAGACACGTCGGTTGCTCCGTGGTTGATGATCATTACAGCCCGCCTGCCCGCCCTGGCCGCCACGATTGCGGTAGCCGTATTTGCAACGCTAACCTGATTGGTAGCAAAGCTGGCCGCACCGTCGAAGGTGGCGACATTCAAGTCGCCGCTGATCGTGGCGGTTGCCGTTGTATTTAATCGATTGTTGGTTGCGTCGAAAACTGAGGTGAGAATATCTCTAGTAGTGTATGGCATCTTCTTTATCCTTTATCGTACCGGTTCTTCCCCGCCGTCTCCGGCCAATTGGAGAGCCGGCGGGTGCTTTATTCAGTTGTTACCGACCGCGCTTTGCGCCGCGTTTCTTTGTCTTTTTCTTAGGCATCCCCTTCGGGGGCATCATGCCTTCCATGTCTTCGTCCGACATCATCTTGCCGTTCATCATGTGCATACCCTTCGGCATTTTCTTCGGCTTCTGTTTCGCCATTTCCATTCTCCTTCCAGGGCATCTCAGGGAGTTGCCCAAAAAAATAACGGTGTCCCCGGTCGTGTTCGCCGGGGTATCTGATCCTGGTCACGGTCACATCACCCTTCTTGGCATATTCTTCTCGGATGGCGGCGGCCACGCCTTCGTCGTTCACACGGAATGCGCCATCCTTGCCAAAATTCATTTGCTTGCCGTCCACGTCGAGGCTCGGCAGGTCCCGGCGGGTGGCGCGGATCACTTCCCATTTGTGCTCGGCGTGACCTTCGCGGTCACTATTGTAGTCTGCTCGCGGCATAGTCTTCCTCGAACATTTCAGTAAAGATATTTACCATCTGCCAGCCCTTACATAAGTCATCGCCGCAATCGCATGGTATTGCGTGTTGGTTTTGTTCATGAAGCCACTCGACAGTAACTCCACTTCTTTCCGCGTAGCCTTGCTCAAACTCTTTTCTGGTCATTGATACCTCTTTATGTAGGCGGGACAGGAACAGTGGAGGACTGCCCCCATCCCGGTCTACCGAGTTAAGGGCCAATCTCTGCCAGTTCAACGATATCGGCGAGGGGCAAGGCGATATTCCACAAAGCGGGGTGTTGTAGCCATCCATCCCAGGGAGTGCCATGTGCGCTACCTGCGCCAATGTCCATAAACGTGGGAGCAGAGACATACGTGCCGATGGAACTGCCCGGCGTGCCTACCAAAGAACCATCGATATAGAGTCGCGTGTAATCTCCGGTCTCGCTCCACACGCCGAGAATATGCTTCCATCCGCTTCCGGTTACGGCTACGCTCGTGCCAACCACCCCGCCCCCATTTGCCTCGCGCGCCAAGTAAACTTTGTTGTCGGTGTACTTGTTCAGATAGACGTAATCGTCAATGGCCGCATCTTGCGCCTGGAACAGTTTCCCCTCTGCGCTATCTGCCCAATTCAGCATATAGGCCCAGATAGAGAAAGTCCCCTCCGCGCCGCTGAAGGCGGCTAACAACGCCGTCACGGCTACGTTGACGTAGCTGGCCGATCCGTCGAACTTGTACACCGGGCCGCCATCCAGCCCGTACAGGAACTTATCTGCCGGGATAACGCCGGACGAGGTGCCGTTCCTGCCGCCCGCCTTCCCCCAATCCCAGGCGGTCGTACCGTCGTTCTCGTTGAACGGCCAGTAGCCGATCAATGCGGAGCTTGCAGTCCGCCTTACTTTTTCCACGTAGCTAGTCGTCATCGTATTCTTCTCCTTCATAAACGTTGGCCGCACCCGCTCCTTGATAGCCGTACAGCGGCCCCCAGATTAGTTGGCTCTTGGGCGGCAGGTAGATTTCCTTGCCCAGTCCCATCGCCATCCCGATCCAGAACTCAGACCCCGCCTTCTGTGGGGCGTATTCATCATTGCCAGACATCTCGAAGCCGAAGATTTCGATGCGCTCGAAGTCCTCGAATAACGCCAGGGCGAGCATATAAGCAAAGGTGCTAGTAAAATACTTGACCTTCTCGTCGCCTTTGCGTATCTTGCCGAAGAACCGCTCGACCACTTCCACCAATGGATACTCCATACTGTCAGGGATGTAGTCGTATTTGTACAGCATATAGATCGGCTTGTCGTGCTTCTGTTTCAGCCAGTCAAAATGACCTTTCACCAAGCCTCTCTCATGAATGCGGTGGGCATCCAGGTCACGGGTAAAGTCCTTCGGCTTGTGCATCTGGAACCAGCGATCCCATGATTTCATCCACTCGAAGGCGTGCGCCTCGTTCAACCCCCACACTTCCACAGTCGGGTCGTTGAACGGGGCCAGGCTGCAACTTGTGGGAGCCATGCCGACCAATGCCACGGTCTTCTTGCCTTCTCGCAGTTTGCGCAACTTTTCCAGAGTTTCTTCATCGGCGGGCATCAGGGTCTTATGCAGCGAGTGGTCGATGATCGGCTCGTAATGGTCGGCGTGCGTTCCGTCACGGTAGATGATGCGCACAGGATAGCCGCAGGTCGGGCAGCGGGTTACACCACTATCTAGTTGTAAAGGTACTTGCGAGCGGATAGCCATTTCAATATTGCTGGAAGTTCACGATAAACTTCTCGAAGAGCGAGAGGAGCTTTTCTTCCAGTTGGTGCTTCTCGTCTTTCTTGCGCAGGATATCGCGTATCTTTTCGGTCATCCATTCGCCAATCGGTACTTCCTTCGTCACCCCGGCGGTCTTATTGAAGTCAATGCGCCAGGTTCCGTCAGGGGATTTTTCGCCGTATTTCTTCGCTTCTTCGCCAGAAATGGCGCAGGTCTCGCGCAGACGCCTGATCTCTTTTAGCCCCGCATAATCCTCTTGTGCGGGAACCAATTCGAGAAGGGCAACTCGCTCTTGAAATGTCAGCTTCATTGTATTCCTCCAATTCCTCTTTCAAAGATATTATCCAGCACAGATGGCATCGAGCAGTTGATGATGCGCTTCCCGGCTTTCTGATAGATGCTGGCCGCCAAACTCAGGTGGTACAGCATGGCCCCGATCTTCCGGTCTGGATGTCCTGGAGATGGGTAATCATCGCTGAAGTGCTTCCAGGATGGGTCAAAATCCACGCCCCATAAGAGGGCAGTATCGAAACCGGCGTAGTAAGCCAGCTTCAACATGGGGTAAACGACCGTTCCACCTGCAAATGACCGCTCCTCCGCGAAGTCCTGCCTGTCTCTGGATAGCAATACAGCATTAGGGAGGGCATAGATTGGGGAACCTTTTGGTAATGCCCCGCCCAGGTAAGCCGTTTCCGCGTTCCTGGCGACAGGCTCTATTTTCTCGAAGTCTTGTAAGGTACGATAATCCACGCACACGTAGTAAGTCGGTTGTATTCCCGACATCCCGATGTAGTTGCCGCCATAAGAAGGGTATCGCCTCAGCAGGTCAGGCGGCATGTCATTCAGGCTTCTGCCGCAACCCAATACCAGGGCAATACTCATCATACCTCTGGCTCAGGCGGGCTTTCGTAGACCGTCCCTCCCAGAGCGACGATGTAATTCAGGACGCTGCCCACCCCAAAACGCGGGTCTACCAACATGCAATGCAGGCCGTCATCGTCCACTTCGGCCTCAAAGAATATCCCATAATCCTTGAGATATTGTTTGATCGTACCAACCCCCGAAAACAATACGTAAACTGCATGTCCAGTAGCCACTCCGTTATTGCTTGGTAGAGGAGCGTCAATCTGAATGCCAGGTGGTTTCTTGCCAGTTTTCGAGGCCATATTCTTTTGTCCTTAGTGGGGGAGATTGCTCCCCCCCACTAATCTCTTACCATTTACGCAGAAGCCGCATACAATGGAATCCAGTAAGTAGACCCATTGATATTGCAGGCAAGCACTTTGTCCTGTGTTCCACCTACGGTAATGGCCTGGATCATCTTGCTTCCGGCACCAGAGTTGGTTGCCATGAAGTAGCTCGGCAGAGTGGCCGTCCCTGCGAATTGCAGGAAGTTTGTCACCGCGCCAGATGCGCCTTCAAGACGGCAGACGATGAACGCGTCCTGACCGCTGGCAGCATTGCCGTCTGCGATGTGCAGTTGCAACGCCGAGCGGTTGCCAGGGGTCGCCTTCAGGTCATCGATGTAGACGTTGATGCCGTTGATGTTTGAGGATGTCAAGGTCGGTGCGCTGTTGGAAGCCACGTACACGTACATACCTTCCGCTTCGCATCCGACTGTGCCGTCCAGGAACAGGTCAACCGCAAAACCGTTGATCTGCGCTGAGCCAGTCGTGTAAGAAGCGTCACTGGTCAGGGTCAGACTAACGTACACGCCCTGGATATAACCACTGGTCACGGTGGAAGTATCGGTCACAACCACTGCCAGAACATTGTCCGCGCCTGGGCTGGTCACAGCCCAGTTGGTCACGCCATCCTCTTCGACTACGAGGATTTCGGTAGACCCATCTCCATCTTCCAGCACCAGGAAGTCCCCGGAGTGGCCGCTGGATTGGGTGATAGTCAGGATGTCAAACGATCCTGCGCTGCCAGATGGCTCGATCTGGATACCATCGCTGAGTGAGTCGGGGAATAAGGGAACAGCGAGTCCCATATAAGTTGCTTTCATGTCATTCTCTCCTTATGCCTCGAAGGACGAGGAAACCTCGACCCGCAGGCAGCGATTGTCCACCAGTCTCGAATATCCGCCGTACCACTTCCAGCCAGACGAGATGAACTGCTTGAGCAAGCCAGTCCGCTCTTCGGGCACCAGTTGGCCGAACTCGCCAATGCCGGGAGCGTAGAGTTTTACCATGCTGGACGGGCCGCCGAGCAGGATCGGGTACACGTTGTCCGCATTGGCGACCGTCTCGCCCACCGCATGCGTGAAGCGCAGCCCGCCGTTCGGGCCTTGCCCCATGATGGTGATGGTCGTGCCGGAAACCGACACAACCCACACATACTCGTTCTGTGGGTCGAAGGTGTTACCGGTCTCGATGGTGCCAACCAACAGCCATTGCCCTGCGGCGATGTTGGTGTTGGCGGCCACTTCGATGGTCGTCGCCAGTTTGAGGTTGGCAGTAGCGGAGGCGGCGATGGTCGTGGCGACGGAGGTGGCGTTGACCACACCAGCCGCGTGGAATACTTTCGCCCAGGCGTTCACGATGAAGCGGAACGGGCCAAGTTTCCCAAGCTCGAAGTTGAGGTGGATACCGGCATCCTGATACGTGCCGATTGCGTCCACGTTACCGCTCTCGCGGATATCGTGGAACGGTTCCGGTGACATGAGCGCAGACCACACCGAGGATTTGCCGTCGGCGGTGATGAAACCAGGAACGCGGGCGTTCATCAGATAGACTTGCATTCTGGAAAACAGGCTATCGCTCGCACGGTGGGCGGTCGTTCCAGCATCCAGGGAGGCGCGGGCAGCCGCACGGTAGACGAACGTGCCTTGCAGCGCAGCAGCCTGGGCCAGGAGGTCAACAGACTCAGCCTGGTTCTTGCCCAGTTTCATGGCGCGCTCTTCGTTGTAGTTGTAGGACTGT
>DATEUF010000081.1:0-5862 GCA_035283325.1 Pyrinomonadaceae bacterium
GATATTCTGATCACAGAAATTGCTCCGATGTCCGCTCTGATACAACGACTGGGTCGGCTGAATCGTCGGGTAACTCCGGAGAAGCCAGGTGAACCGCGCAGCGTTTTCTTTTATCAGCCGCAGAAATCCACGCCTTACGATGAGGCCGATCTCGCGCTGGCACGTCAGTGGATTGAAGAGCTCATAGCCTTTGGACGTCCGCTAGCGCAGAACGATCTAGCTGAGCGCTTCAATGCTCTTTCACCTCAAGAAGCACCCCGACTCGATACACGCACTGCCTGGCTTGATTCAGGTTGGTTCGCCACACCGGAGCAAATTCGCAAGGCCAGCTACTCAGTATCAGTCATTCTCTCTGAAGACGAAATTGCGTGCCGGAATGACTCGAAAGAAATAATCAAACGTGCGATTCCAATGAACTATAGCGAAAGCAAGATGACCGGCTGGCCGGAATTCAAGGGCATGTTCATTGCGCCTCCTGGATCAGTTTTGTACAACCGAAGAACGGGTGCCGTACTGCAGTGAGTCTTGTACTCAAACTTAACGCCCCGGGAATGACAAGCCTTCATAAGGCTGGTTTGGCAGGCCTCTACATGACCCTTCAAGCATTCGAGGCGACGAAGGAGAAAATCAACGGTCTTTCGTGGAAGCGTGAAGCAACTACGGTGACGCTAGAGTGGGATGACAGGCACCTAGCTTCCACCTTTCACGATTTCATCAACCGCTCCTTCTGGGTCGATGACGAGGGGTTCGTTCGCTTGAAAGGCTTGGAAATCAATAAGCCGCCAGAGACTGACAAGAAACATCAGCTTTATATTGCCCTGCTAAATAGTTTCCTACAGTTCGGTCCCCACCGACCAACTGGAACAAAGAGAAATCTTCCATACGAGATCGACGATCATCTTTTCTGGATTCGGGACTTCGCACCCGTTAAGAAGTTTCGCCACCAAGAAGCTGTCACAGACTTCGTTGACGAGAAAGGTCGCTTTAAAGAATCGATTGAAGCCGCGGGGTGGCTTTATCCGGGGGCTGGCCAGAGACATGTCGTACACAACGCTACGAAACTTAATGAGGTGCCAGAGCTGGCTCTTTGCTTACTGTTCGCTCCAGTTGGCGTTGTTTACTACTCAATAAAATCTTCCGCGAAGGGCCGTAAGGCACGTTTGGCAATGATAATTCCGGAAGTAATCGATCTGGCGGCCTATTCAGAAGTTCGCCAAGCCTTGGCCGATCAGACGCAGTTCGAACTTACGGCCAGCAGTGCTTCCGATGCTGCACTGCGCATGTTAGTCACGATTGCCGGAGGCAGGACTGCGGATGAGATCGCCCGCGAATTCGGGGGAAACTCGATCTGCCGCGTGGTCACCTTCGGCATCGTAAGCTGGAACGAGAAGCAAAAAAGTCGCACTTACGCACGATCAATCATGTCTGGGCAATTGCGCCGGTTTCATGATTACCAGATTGCCGACGCAATCTTCAAGAACCGTTGGCAACGGATTTCAGGCGCACGCGACCGCCATGGCAACGAAGTGGAACCCGAGCGATATTTCGTAATTACATACTCAGCACGAGAGTTCATCGCCGACAATATAGCTTCTGGCAAACCTTGGTATGGCAATCTTGCGAAACACCTAGCGAATAAAGAAAGCCGTCAACACCTTCAGTACGAACGAAAGGAACTCCACGAGATGGTTCAAGCTGCATCATTTGAAAGTGAGAACGAGCGTCTTTTCATTGAGGTGTGTCAAGAAAGTTGGCGACGACGACTTGGCAAACTTGGACAACGCGCCATATCAGAGCGCACAAGCTTTTCGATGCTCGCGAATAAGGAAGCGGAACACCTGCGCAATTCGCTGACCAGATGTAAGAACGCCGACACCTTGCGCGAAACCGTCGTGGACTTCTGGTCCAGAGCAGGCGCCAACCGCTTACTTCAGGGAAAGAGTTTAGCTAACCTTCTTCCCTTGTTCGCAGACTGGAAGAAGGCACGGGATTTAGCATTGCTAGCGCTGATTAGCTATCAACCGCAGAGCGAGCAAGAAGCTGCTTTGCTTGAAGAGGACGAGCGCAAAGGAGAAGAAGATTATGAGTAAACATTTGTTTGGATTGGTAGTGACGCCTTACGGCACGGCCGCAAACAATCGAGGTGAGAACGACGGCAACGTCACAACGCTTCAAAAGCTTCTGTGGAAAGGTGACGTGCACACTACGGTGTCAGCTGAGGCGATACGTTGGGCTCTGCGTTACTTTTGGGAAAGGAATGGCGACAAGGTAAACCGTCGGTGGAATGAGGAGACGTACGATCATGATTGGCGTGATACGTCCTGGACTGCGTGGACGAGCAGGGATGAGGACGTCAAAAGCACGGAAACGTTCATCGACGACGACGTGATGGGTTTCATGCTGGCAGAAGCAGCCAGTACTGATGGAAGTGATGTATTGGACACACTGAAAGAAGACAAGAAGAAACTGGATGCTCAACTGAAGGCCATGTCTAAAGAGGAGAAAAAATCTAAGGCTGGGAGAGGCCTTCAGCAACAAGTTGGCGAGCTAAAATCTAAAATAGACGCATTGTCAAAAGGCAAGACGGACAAGCGGCGCGGTGCCCTCGAGGTCACGCGCGCATTGTCTTTGTCAGCCTTTGCCGGCGACATTACCTTCAATGCCAAGAGTGGCGAGAAAACAAACACCAGCCTCTATGGAACTGAAGTCCACGCGACTCGTTACCAGTATGGTTTTGCGCTTACGCCAGGATTGCTGCGTGAAGCTTCGCGAGTCACAAAAGTTATCGATGCGATAGTGAGCCTTCGCGACGTCGGAGGAAACCACAGCAGATTTCTGTTCGACTTTTCCCCCGACTCCGTTGTGTTCCGTTGGACTGACGACTTTGCACCCCGGATCCTCTACAGCTTTGAAATGGATGAGAAAGGCAAAGTCTCATTTCCTACGCTAGTCGAAAAAATAAAAGATGGGGACATAGATCCCAAGGAGTTGTTCATCGGGGGTTCGGTTGTTCGTTCTTTCGACGATGAGACTAGGGAGGCGCTGGCCGGCGCAAACGTCAGTAATGGCGGTGCCGCCGGAATAAAAGCGGCTGCGGACGCGTTGAAATCTCGAATTCAGCAGGATCTTGGTTTACGAAAAGAGAACTAATGATGTCAATCGCCTTGTACGTGTCAGTCCCGGTTGCATGTTTCCGTGTACCGCGGGCGCGCGAGTACTTCGAAACATTTCCCTGCCCTCCTCCTTCGACCGTTTACGGCATGTTGCTATCAATGCTCGGAGAAGTCGATCGTCGCGAACACGAGGGCGCGGAGATCGCAATCGCTTTACTCTCGGAACCAAAGTACTCGGTGGTATTAAGGACGATGTGGCGAGTGAAGGATCGTCACAAGGGTCCGGGTTTGGGGAACAATCGACGACCTGACTTTCAGGAGTTGCTTTCAGATGTCGCTTTAGCGGTTTGGATCAGGCAAGGCAACGGTGAAACGCGCGCGCCATCTCTGGCAGATCGTGTAAATCAAGCGTTGGATCAGCCGGCAAGCATTGCGCGCTTCGGCGGATTATCGCTGGGCGAAAGTACACACTTGGTTAATGACGTGACTCGACTGCGGTCGGTGGATGAAGTGCAGCTCTTGATTGCAGATGAAGAAGGCGACCTGTCGCTTCCAGTCTGGCCCGACCATGTTGGATCAAAGACAAGATGGCAGCAATACCGCCTCATTGAGTTTAATCCAAAGAGCGGCTTACCTGACGTCGCGTGGACGGCGATCACGCGACCGTCAGGCCGCATTAACTAGAATCGCTGAATCGCTCCGACCTCATGTCGCAAGATACAGAAATCATACGCAAGTGAAACTAGTAGGCACAAAACAGTGAGCAGTGAGCAGCGAGGAATTGGGTGTGTCAAATCAAGGCGACAAACTCTTCTACCGTGAGACCTGTTTGGCGGATGATTGCCCGCAGCGTGCCGCGATCGAGTTCTTTGTGATTGGGAATGGTGGTTTGCGCGGGCGGCGACTTGCGAACCGGTACGATGTGACTGCCACGTTGTCGATAGACTTCAAAGCAATCCTGCCCAGCATCTTCACATATTGCGCGCCGGAGATGACAGGCAGCTTGCTCACACAGCGACCTCTACCAACTCGACGCGATCGTCAGGTACGGGCTGGCCGCGCTCGCGTAGCACTTCCTCGTGCAGCGAGATCGCGTCGCGAACGTTCGTGAGAGCTTCGTCGCGTGTCCTTCCCTGGCTGACGCAACCGGGAAGACTTGGCACGTCGGCGACAACAAAACCGTCTTCACCGGGATATAACAGAACTCGTCTGGTCATGGTCAAATTGTAACGGAAGTGGTCGGGTGTGAATAGCCGACTTCCAAAGAGGCGACAAGTCGTCGCAATCCAAATGGCTGAACCGCTACGCATCATGTCACTTCATGCGTTTGCCTATTGCGAGCGGTTGTTATATTTCGAATAGGGAAGAAACGCACGCGGCGGCCGGTAGCAGCGCTACACTGATGAGTAAATCACTGGCCACAATTCCTATTGAGCGAGTGGAGCGAGCAATCCTCTTGATCCGTGGCGAGAGGGTGATTCTTGATACTGATCTCGCCACGCTTTATGGTGTCCTTCTTGACTCTACCGAATTCAAGATTTGGAGGTCACAGTTTGTGACCTCCAAAGAAGATCGGAAAGGGCTTAGGTATCTACCGATGGCTTTTACCGAGCAGGGCGTGGCAATGTTATCAAGCGTGCTACGCAGCCAGCGAGCTATTGCCGTCAATGTTGAAAAGCCTTCGTCCGCTTGCGGCAGATGCTGTTTTCACACGCCGAACTTGCACGCAAACTTGAAGAACTGGAAAAGAAATACGACGCGCAGTTCAAGGTCGTGTTTGATGCGATCAGACAATTAATGAAAACCACCGAAGACGAAGCGGCGAATTGCCTTCGTACGAAGCTGTGAAGCGATAAAGGCGGAGACAAGGGGGAAGGCAGCAAGCAGCTGGCCAATGAAAGTGAACGGAAATTGAAGTTACCGAACGCAAATCTTGCCATAGTTGACCGGGAGAAGATCGCAGATTACCTGCTGAATCCCGCCCATCCCGACAACGGTGGCAAAGCAAGATTTTTTCTGAGTTTGGGTTTCGCGGTGGCGGAATGGCTCGCCTTCGCTGATGCTCTTAGAAAGCTTGCTGTATCTTTTGAAGTCACCGAGCATGTAGAGTCGAAACATGGCAACAAGTATATTGTGACTGGAGAGATCGAAACTCCATCCGGTAGAGGTCCAAATGTCCTTACGGTATGGATTGTTGATAAGGGAAACGACAAGCCGCGATTGGTGACAGCCTATCCTGGCGAGGAGGACAAGTCATGATTAAAGAACATGACAGAGTGGTTTTAACGAGGGCCATCCCTGCCGAAAGACTGGTAGCTGGTGACGTAGGCACTGTGGTCCATCTGTACAGCGACGGCAAAGCTTATGAAGTGGAGTTTGTAGCTTTGGACGGTCATACCGCTGCCGTTGTCACGGTGGAAGCTTTGGATGTGCGGCCGGTGCTGCCTGGTGAGATTCCCCACGCGAGGGAATTAGTTGCCGCTTGAATTCCCGGTGATTTCGTAGTTCCGATTGGCATAAACCAGTGACGACAATGTTGTCGATAGACTTCGAAGCCAATCTTAGCGAGCGCTTTAATACCTTCCGCGCCCGAAACGACCGGCAGTTTAGTCACGCGGCGACCTCGACTAATTCAACGCGATCCTCAGGGATCGGTTCGCCGCGTTGGCGCAGCACTTCTTCATGCAAAGAAATTGCTTCACGCACGTTATCCAGGGCTTCGTCGCGCGTCTTGCCCTGACTGATACAT
>DATEUF010000082.1:0-10181 GCA_035283325.1 Pyrinomonadaceae bacterium
AGGTGTAGGGGCTACGATCGACGTCACGACCGGCACTGCAACAACGGCAGCTACACCCAGTGCCCGGATCATCTGCCGGCGGGTCAGACCGGCAATCTGTGGGGGAGGAACCAAACGCTCTTCCAGCAAACGATCTCTACCTAACTGTTCAACGGCGCACCAAACGATGTTTTCATCAACAGGTGTGTGAAGGTCTTTCGATATCCGATCTGTAATCGCACCTACGTTTCTCTTGCCATCACAATACCGCCAAACAAGAGCAGCGGTTTGATTGAGACAATGTGCCGTATCGCGCTCACGGTCATATATCAGGAGTTCGTCTGCGGTCTCCTTGATGACCAGATTCTCTTTTCTAGCTAGAGGTCGCTCATCGTTACTAAGCTTCATGCTGCCTCCGAATCCCATGTTAAGAGCAATTCTGCTTTGCTCAATTCCCTCCGTTAGAAAATCGCGCTGAGTCTATCATCAATCAATTCAACTATCACCTACTTTTTTTGTTCAGCCCTCTTCAAAATGGTCCTGGCGATCTCGCTAGCTTCTCCTCTTGGGCCTCTCAGGAATTCAGCTGTCTGGGCCAGATTTTGTAACGCAGTAAGCGCTCTTTCAGGACTGCGGCGGGCCGAGACGGTATGCGAAAAGAGTTGAAGGATACCGGGGCCTCCGCTCAATCTTCGTGGTCTCCATCGGGCGCCGTCCTTGAACTGCGTGACCACCACCAGTTGAACAGGCAAAGGTCCTTCGCCAGACTGACCACCCAGTTGCTCTACCTCAACCCTGGTCTGCCTTACCTCACCGGCACTGCGCAGCTCAAGCGCCTTTTTAAATGGGTGAACGCGGCCCTGAGAATCAAAAACGGCGTATTCATCGGAATAGTACGTCGCGCCTGCCCGGACCAACTCTGCAATGAGAGTGGACTTGCCACTGTAACTCCGCCCCGGAATTATGATTGCTCTTCCCTTCCAGCCAACTACGCCGGCATGAACAAACACTCGGTGACGGGCAAACTCCGCGACAGTTAGGCGGAGATCCGACTCGAACGTGTCAAACACATCATCGGCTTCAACCGAACGCGCGAGGCGGACATGGTCGCCATATAGAAGATTGAAGCGACGGAAATTGCGCTGGCCCTGCCCGCCGATAATGATGGAATAGAGACGGTCCACGACAGACAAAGAGCTCTCCTTCCATTCGGAAGGAAGACGGTCGCATATCCGCTCAAGGCCGGATGGGTCGTTCGAACGAACGCCCACACGAATGCCATACGTCGTTAAAGAAAATCCTACCGCCCATCCCAGGCGGTCAACTTTCTTCATTCAAGCAGACGAATGCTTGAGTCTCGGTAATATTGCTTGTTCCATCTGTGTGCAGCAGCGAAAGAAGTACCAAGCCTCTAGATAACTCAGCCGCAATCGCCGGCTATTGGACCAGTTGAATGGAAAAACTATCCAGCCAGACAGATCCAAAAATCGGGCAGGGTTGTGTCTGACAGATCTCGCGTCGCAGACTCAGTACTACAGCTCTCGTTTCAGGCCCGGCTGTAAACTCAAAGGTGAATACTTGCCAATCCCGAGTTCCCTGCCCCAGCGGCGCTGACGCTCCCAATCTCATGCTCTTATCTCGAGCATCATTGATGACCATGAGTGGCAGGCTGCCAGTCACCAACTCCTGCGTGCGGGCGGCAAAATTAAGTCGATACTTGCCGGATGGTTCTACCAAAATCAATTGAGACAACATCAGTCTATCAGCCGGCGGTTCCCCTCGAAACTCCACCTGCAAACTCTTTAAGCCGCTGTGCGGGTGGCTTGCGTCAAGAGCCATCTTAACTGCCGGAATGCTTCGACTTATGTCCCAGCTGAAGCCTGCCGCGCCAAATCCGAGTGAACCTTCAAAGCTACCGTCTTGCACCGTTAATGCCTGCACACGCGTTCCGGCTTCGGAGTCGCTCCAGACCGCAAACGCTTCCTCGAAGGACCAATCTGCTATTAACTGCTCCACCAATTTATGCCGCGCCTCTTGAGAGACGTCTTTGACAGTCCGAAACTGTGCCAGCGCGTCAGAAGCGTTGCCGCGACTGGCCAGGAACTGCGCAAACATTAGCCGGCCCCTTTCGCTGCTGATACCGGCGAGCTGCTCCGTAAGTTTGGCGTCTTGCCTGGAAACACCCCAGGCCAGATCCATGACGTTAGGAAGCAAATCCGGATTGCTTCCGGCCGCTCGCCGCAAATCAGCGAAGGCCTCGTTGAACTGTCCGTTTCGCAGCAATAAGTTGCCTCTCTGCCATCGAGGCTGGGCGTAGTACGGCGCCAGGTCTACTGCTTTATTAAACGCAACAAGCGCTCCGGCGTGATCGTCCAACTCGTCTCGCGTAAGGCCCAGCTCCAGCCAGAGATAGTAGTCGCGAGGCCGAAGCGCCACAGCTCGCTCTAATTCTGCCAAGGCGTCATTTGCCGCTCCGGAAAACTTCAGTACCTCCGCTCGGACAAAGTGGCTTTCGGCGTCGGAAGGAGCCAGACGTACACTCTCATTGGCCGCCGCAAGATTTCCCATTTTCGCTGCGTAGGTGATGAAGATTTTGGATAAAGCCACGCGCGCCGAGAGACCGATAACCCAAAAGCAACAACCCGTGGCAGCCAGAACCATCAATGTGTGCCGGATACGCACGCGAGGCATTTTGGTGGAGCTTAGTCGCGGATGATCAGCGAGTGCGATGCTGGAAGCTTAATCCAAACGAGAAGGCGTGCCCTCCACTTTCGGAAGAGCACGCCTTAAGTCTCCAGGTAACGGAAATAACGACTACGGTGTACTGCCGCTGACTGTGCTTTGACTGCCGCCGCCACCACGCAGGGCTATGGGAATAGCCACGGCCGCAATTGTGCCGCCCGCAACAATGGCTCCGATCGTGACAGCTCCGATTCCTCCACCTGCAGCCACAGCACCGGCTGAGCCACCGAGCAACACACCAGCGCCCGCAGCGGCCGCTGCTCCCTGACCCACTATTGGACTGGAGGCGCCCGGCGGGAAACAAACGTCGAGAATGCCACCTTTCTTCTTATCAGTTTTGGCCGCATTTCCCTGCTCAGTGTCTATCTGTCCCTCCGTGTTCCGCTTTGCTCGAATGATTACGCAGCCCGAGATCAGGGTAACTTTGATGTTACCTTGCTCATCGAAATCAAGTCGGATAGTGGTGTTGGGCGCCAGATCCACACTGCCGAGTGGTCCCAGATTTATGGTAGCGCTTACGTCTGCCGGAGTTTGGATGGTGGCTCCGGTTTGAATGCTCGCCCCGCTGGCCGCACTGTTGCCGTTAACAGTAATCGGTTGACTGTTCCTGGTTGTAAGCCGCCCGATGATTATGTTTTGGGGCGATGGTACAGTGGCGGTTGAAGGAAGTTCTGCGAAGCTGATCTGTACATACACCTGGGCGATCGCGAAGGCGACTATCACCGCAGTTGCTTTGAGACCTTTGTTTCGTCGTCTGCTCATCACATTTTCCCTCAATTGTTAGGAGCGCGGCTCGTTTCGAAACCCTAGCCCACGCCGGTCAGTTTACTTCTGTTGCGGGTAGTGGTCAACGCTTTTTCCAATGCACAGTGTCTCAGCCCGGGAGATCCAGACCACGATTGAGTGTGCAATCCACATTAGGTTCACTAGCGTGCCCACGGCCGCAACCACGAGTGTCAAGCGAAGCTGAACTCATTGGTTTGCGTCCTCTTCACCTCTTGAGAAATCTTTGGAAGAACTGATCAGCAAGTTTTGGGTTGAGCGTCTTTAAGAGATTGTATTCGGCCAGTGCGTCCTTGCGGTTACCGAGCGCTGCATAGGTAATCGCCAGATTAAAATGACCTTCAGCAGACTCCGGCTTGAGTTGAATAGCGGTCGTAAATGATCGCGCCGCGTCCTGGTAACGTTTTGTGCGAAAGTAGACCGTGCCTAAATTAATGTGAGTTTCCGCACTCCTGGGGTTCAGCTCGAGCGTCTTGTTGTAGGCCGTGATCGCCTGATCAAATTGCTGAGCCCGGTAAAGCGCCGAACCGAGACTATTGTAGGCCTCAAAGAAATCTGTCTTTAAGCGCACGGCCTCTTCCAGAGCGCTGATCGCCTCGGTGTACTGTTGTTGATTGAAGTAGGCTATTCCCAGATTGTAGTGAGCTTCAGGGAAATCACTTTTGTTGTCGACGGCTTTCTTGAGGATTTGCGCGGCTTCCGAATAGCGACCTAGTTTGTTGCAGACGGAGCCGAGATTGTTTAAAGCCTTCGCATAATCAGGTTTCAAGCGAATGGCTTCTTTGTAGGCGTCCACCGCTTTGAGGTAAAAGCTCTCCGCCTGAGTCTCGTCGCCGGCTTCCCCAAGCTTCACGTATGCATATCCGAGATTGTTACGAGAAACCGGATTGCCGGGGCTCAGTTGAATTGCCTGCTGCAGTTCCATGACAGCTTCACTATTGTGGCCCATCGCAATCAACAGACTACCAAGGTTTGTGCGGGCCTCGGCATAATCCTGCTTGAGCTCTATTGCCTTCCGATAAGCCTCAGTCGCTTCCGGGTATTTTCCCGACATGTAGTAAGCATTGCCCAGGTTGTAATAAGCGTCAGGGAAGTTTCGCCTGGCGAGACTGGCTTTGTTGAAGTTCTCCAGCGCCGGCCCATATTGTTCGCTGATATAGTAGGCAGCACCCAAATTGTTGAGCGCTTCAGCATCATCTGGTTTCAGTCTGACGGCCTCCGCAAAGGCCTTGATGGCTTCTGCGTATCGAGCCGATTTGTAGAGACTGGCGCCCAAATTGTTGTAGGCAACTGCATCGTCCGGCTGAAGTCTGAGGGCATTTTGCAGGGCTTCGATTGACTCTGCTAACTTCCCTGTCTGGTCGTAGGCAAAGCCAAGATTACTGAAGGCCGTAGGATTATCGGGCTGAAGTCTTACCGTCTCCTTATAAGAAGCAATGGCCTGTTCAAATTGGCCCACGCTCAAATAAGTGTCGGCAAGACCATTGTGTGCGTCCGCCCAGTCGGGCTTTAGTTGAACTGCCTGGCGAAACGCTTGTATTGCCTCTTCATTCTTTTCCAGCGATGCATAGGCCACGCCGAGGTTGAACAATGCCTCAGCGTCGCCAGGCTTGAACGAAAGCGATTTTGAAAAGGCGTCGGCAGCCTCATTGTTCTTCCCACTGCTGAAGTAGGCAGCGCCAAGATTGTTATAAATCTCGGGGTCTTTGGGAGAATATTTCAGCGCGTTCTGATAAGCCTCAATGGCCTGCGCAAACTGGCCCAGATCGTAAAAGGTGTTGCCCTGGTTCTTGAAGGCCTCTGCCTTGTCAGCATCAGAGATTAGCGGAGCGGTCGACTCTGTTTCGGTGGGTCGCGGTCGAGTCGGACGTCGCCGATCGACTGGCGTGTTTCTTGCGATCTCCACCGGGCGGGCAGCGGCGCGCGGTTGCCGTTTGACAATTAGCATGGCTGCGCCACCAACGATGTCACGCACTCGTTGCGGTCGCTTAAAGATGATCGCAGCTCCGCCCATGATGTCCTGGCCTTGAAACACGCTTGCGCCGCCTATAACGTTCTGGGGCACAAGTGCGCTCACACATTGAAAAGTAACTGCCAGACCAAGCAACGTGGCGATGGTCTGCCGACCGCTGACCGCTGGAATGAGCTTCCTCACAAAAGGCCTGACGTTCAAAAGTCGCAATCCTGCTCCTGTTCTGCGTTTGTTGCGATAACGACCAGAGCGGTAAATACAAGAGCATTGACAATCATGTGCAAGCCAAAGTCGACCAGACTGTGAATACCAACGCCGATGAGACCGATGGTTGCTCCCAGGCACGCAGTACGGCGAAACTGATCCTCACATCGCAAATTTCTTTGAATTCTCTTGAATACAACCAGCATGAACCAGAGCCCGAACACAGCGCCAATCACTCCACCACTTGCAAGAAGCTCCAGGTAGTCGTTGTGCGCCTCCTGCGGCGTCAGGCTCCCTGAAGCATCATGATACGTTGGCACTGCGGCCCAGTACCCACCAAGGCCAACGCCGGCAATCGGATAATCAGTAAACATGCGCCATGAGGCGTACCAGATCTCGCGTCTATTGACATTCTGGCGCATCTCGGCTGAAGTTCCGGAAAACTGTGTAGTCCCTTGTTCGACCTTGCTGGCAAGCCGATCGCCTCCAAGCCAAACTGCACCCACGATTACCGCGGAGATCAGGAGGAGCAGGAGGAAAAATCTGGTCGTGCGCGACAAAGCAATTCGCAAAAGACGCAAATCACCCATCTGCGAACTTAACCGAGGTATAACGGTGCTTAGGAGCAGAGCTGAGCAGGTCACCTGACCAAGCATTGCGAGAATTCCGCCTCGTGAGTTCGACAATACCAGCCCGGACCACACCGGCAGCAATGCGGCTAAATAGATCAAAACTTTCTCTCGTTTGACTCCTCCACCCAAAACCATTCCTACAATTAGCCCGAACGCCATCTCCATTAGAAATGCAAAATGGTTCTGGTTAATGAACTGACCATAACCCTGATCGGGTCTGACCAACGGCAGTCCAAAGCCAAGTTGCCGCTGTGTCGTTTGCCGGACCAACCCAAAAATCGCACTCGCGACCGCTACACCGACGATGAGGTGAATGAGCTTGCGCGTCCTTTGTTCAGAGTTCGCATATCGGGAAAACAGTACTCCTGCAATGGCGAGAGCTAGTAGTTGCAGGGCGAAGAATCGAGTAGCGTAGGGGTCAGCGCTAACTGCATTCCACGAGGGATATCCTGGCTGGTCCAGTGGCTCTTGCCACAAAGAAACGGTTTGAGCTAGTGAAAAAGCGACGAGCGCGAGCACCGGAAGGAAGATGGGCCAGCCTGGAGGTTGCCATGATCCGCTTAAGAACCCCTCCAAAATCCAGAGGAGGCTTATAGCGAAGACTAAACAAACAAAGACTGCCTTCCACCACGGTTCGGCCGTGCCATAGGGAATTGCAGTGAGCAGAACCAGACCGAGCAACGTGGAGAATATTACTGAGCTGAAAAGCGCGGCCGCGTTGCGCCCCGCGACAAGCTGCTCCGCAGGCCGGCTATTAACGAGTTCCGCGGTGCTGGTTTCGGAGACCAACTCAGACCTTTCCTGCCACGGCGGTTAGTCGCAGTTCAGCAGCCGGGCGCCTTTCTCTCGCTTTCGTCAAAATTCTTTCAGCGGCTTCAGCAAGTTCGCGCCGAAAAGGACCGCTTAGATAGTTCATGTCTATGAGCAAGGGGTCACTATCGAGGGCTTTAAAAAGATCTATCAATCCCCACTCGTCGTTCTCAGTAGTCAAGGGGAGTCGAAAAGACCAGAAGTTTTTCGACGCCCTCACGTCTTCTGCGATGAAGCCGTTGCGCCGCCACACCCAGTCAATTCGCCCGTTTCGCAACGCCAGCATCTCCGCTGAATGACCATTTTCCGAAGTCTTAACGGCATGCTCGTTTATATTGGCTTCTCCGATCCGCCCTAGCCGCAGATTCGCGTATGCAAACTGATCAAACTCAAGCATTTCACGGACAGCGTCCAGTAAGTCTCGTAGGTCGGAAGCCTTTGAGAGTGCCAGGCTGGCGCGGCGTACTCGAATGTTGTTCGCGATCCGAAGTCTTCGGTCACCAACCGTTCTTCTCACTCCCGCACGTATCTCATCCATCTCGTGGTAGCGAAGATGTCCAACAGCCACGATCACAGCAACGGCGATCACAAAGAGCACGAGACCCGTCAGTGGTGATGAAGTCTTGGCGGAGATGGCTGCCAACAGTCCAAAGCCAGCGCAAACGGTATACAGGGCCAGCACAACTTCCTTCTGTGACCAGCCGCGGGCTAGCAGCATATGGTGGATGTGCTCATTATCACCTTCGAAAAGAGGCCGGCGGCTTATCGCCCGGCGCAACATGGTGACTGTCGTGTCAACCATGGGAAAAGCGAAGGCCAGAATCGGCGTAATGACCGCCACCGCGGTGGTTGCTTTTTGTGTTCCCAACACGGAGAGCGCAGCCAGCGTGAAGCCCACAAACAGCGCCCCGGAATCGCCCAGAAAGATGGAGGCTGGATTGAAGTTGTAGCGAAGAAACCCTACCAGCGCGCCGCACAGGACCAGTGTGACGACGATCGTCAATGGGTTGTCCTGCGAAATTGAGATGATAAGGATGACGAGAGAAGAAAAAAGCGCTGCCCCGGACGCTAAGCCGTCAATGCCATCGATCAGGTTGAACGCGTTGGCAATTCCCACCAGCCAAATTACTGTTACCAGCAGTGAAAGCATGGGCGGCAGATGAACAGAACCCGCAAACGGGATTGCCACATCACTAATGCGGCCGCCCAGGGCATAAAACAGAACTGCGATTAGCCCCAGTCCGAAAAACTTTACCGTAGCATTAGTACCGTGGAGATCGTCGTAAATGCCGAGCAATAACACGAGAGTGGCCGGCACGAACGTTACGAGCAGTTCCGCAGAGTGGGCTTTTAGCGACTGAGTTAATAGATTGTCCACAAACGGTAGTGCGGAAAGCGCAACGACAACCGATGCATATACTGCGACTCCACCCAACCGCGGCACCGCCTTACTGTGAACTCTCCTTCCGTCAAGCGGGACATCGAGCAACTTCCATCGCTCAGACAGACGCCGAATCAGCGGTGTAAGTACTAACGAAGTGATCGTAGCGATGACAAACAGCGCAAAGTAGGTATTCACTTGGCGGCTACCTCCGAGGGATGTTTGCGTGTTGGCGGTCGTGGCTGAAGTGAATTCACAACGGAGACACGGAAATACACGGAGAACTAGACTCTTTCATAAGCTTAGTGTTTGATTCATCGTGAGGTATCGGACTTCCTGGTCGTTTCGTTTGATTGCTTGACGTTTCTTCCCTTCTCAGTGTTTCTTCGTGTCTCCGTGGTGAAATGAAAGCATGAAATTTCCCCTAGGCTTTTGCATGGTTCGCCCGCATCTTGCCAAGCTCTTCGGCACACGCAACCATAGACTCTTTTTCAAACAGGCGAATCATGTGGGGTAAAACCGTAGCCTTGGAAAACCTGCCGTCCTTCGACCGCAGAGTCCAGGAGGGTCGCTTACCCTGTACCTGCAAAATGCACTGAACTACTCTTTCTACATCACCATTCCTGGCAGCGAAAGCTTGATAACCCTTGCTGTCAGTGACGATATCCGCAATCGGACTCTTTTCTGGTCCAATGTATAAAAAAGGAGCTCCTATGCTCAGGATGTTGTATATCTTGCACGGGTGAATGACGCCCGCAAAACCATCTCCCATAACTACAATGTGGAGGTCAGCCGCCGACAGCGAAGCAGATAACTGCCCGAGGGGTTGATAAGGCAGGCAACGAATATTTCCCAAACTGTGAAGTGCCGCAAATGATCTGACCTTTGCGTGTTCACTGCCACCACCAACGAAGCAGAAGGCAATATCTTCCCTTCCGGATAACCGCAGCGCCGCCGCGAGCAAAGTGTCGAGTGGATGACAAGGGCTGTGATTACCGGAATACATGACAACAAAATTGTCAAAGAGTTCCTCCTGCTCACGGAAGTTTCGTCTCCCTTTCTTGTCATAATGAATCGCATCGTCGAGCGCCCAGGGTGGCACCACAGCAACTTGCTCTTCCGGTATTCCCTTCTCTTTGATGCGCTGCCTCATAAATCTGTCGAGCACAATGACGCGCTCGGCGGTTTGCAAACTGTATCTCAATAGACGTTCGAGGACTCTCGCGGCTGCTGAATGTCCTTTCAGCCAACCTGCGGCTATCGCTTCATCCGGATTCAGATCCAGGATCCAGAAGAAAAAGCGCCCGCCCTTGAGTCTTACGAAGGTTGCCCCGAGAAGTGAGATCAAAGGTGGAGAAGTTAGGGCTACGACCACGTCAAATCGAGGCAGCAGGAGCAGCCTGAAGGCGCACAGCAAAAGAAAACTGCCAAAATTTAGCGCCCGTTGCCACTTTTTTGTCTTGCCCAAAGCGAGCGATGGGATACGGATAATGGCTATCCCGTGCCATGTCTCATGGCGAGGGAAGCGCAATGACGGATTGTCGTAGCCGCGATTGCTCGTAAGCACAGTGACCTGATGACCTCGTTCAGCGAGTTCTTTTGCCAGGCTGGTTAACTGCTGACCGCTGGCCATCAAGTCAGGATGGAAACACTGATTCAGAAAGAGGATCCTCATGAA